>JAZQNC010000237.1:0-9480 GCA_045627165.1 Eubacteriales bacterium | reverse complement strand
CCGCAAAATAGCCATTATCGACGGCAATACCGCGTTTACCGGAGGAGCCAATCTTGCCGATGAATACATAAACCGTATCGAACGTTTCGGAGTATGGAAGGATTCCTGCGTATGTATCAGAGGCGGTGCGGTTTCGAGCTTCGTGGTCATGTTTCTCGATATGTGGGATTCGGTGAGAAAGAGCGAGGAAGAATTCGCCGCCTTTCTGCCCATCCCCATTGTGGATACCGTGTCGGATGAAGTCAAAGCAGCTGACGAGGGAATCGGATATCTTTCCGGTTCTTCGGCGGCAAAATGCGCCGGAGATGAATTTTCCGGATATGTCCAGCCCTTTTCGGACAGCCCTACCGACGATGAATACACAGGTGAGCAGATGTATCTTCAGCTCATCAACAGCGCGAAGGATTATATATACGTCACAACGCCCTATCTTATAATCGACGATATCCTGATAAACTCCCTTGTCCTCGCCGCAAAAAGCGGTGTGGACGTGCGCATAATCACGCCCCGTATTCCCGACAAGAAGCTGGTCCATCTCTGCACAAGGGCAAGCTACCGCCAGCTTATCGAGGGAGGAGTAAAGATATACGAATATCTCCCCGGCTTCGTCCATTCCAAGCTGATGGTATGCGACGGAAGAAGCGCTTTTATCGGTTCGATAAATCTCGACTACCGCAGCCTGTTTCTCCATTTTGAGTGCGGGGTCTGTCTGTATGACGCTCCCTGCATCGCCGATATGGAAAGCGACATCATTTCCACACTTGCGGAGTGCGAGCAGATCACGCCCGAATTCTGCAGTTCGCTGCCTCTCGGTCACAGACTGCTTCAGAAGGTTCTGAAGCTGGTAGCTCCCCTGTTATGATGTAATCAAATTGAATACAAAAACGAAAGGAAACAATGAAATGAGACTCAGAGCTCCCGCAGTTCCGCTGCTCAACATCGACCCCTATTTCTCTGTCTGGTCATTTTCCGATAAGCTCAACGAAAGCACAACGGTACACTGGACAGGCAAGCCCAACACAATGATGGGCGTTGTTAAAATCGACGGCAAGCCTTACCGCTACATGGGCGTAAACGACAAAATGCCCGCAATTCCGCAGACAAAGCTCAACATTACCGCTTTCTCCACGGAATATACCTTCCGAAACGAGATCATCGAGCTTAAGGTGCTTTTCACTTCTCCGCGTCTTCCCGACGATCTCTATCTCGCTTCCGCGCCCTTTGCCTATGTGAAGATCGGCGCGAGAGTGCTCGACGGAAAAGAACATCATATCGCCGCGCGTTTCTCGGTAGGCGAGGAGATCTGCCTCGATACCAAGGCTCAGCATCCAGTAGCCTGCGAAAAGGTCGAAATCTCCGGCTGTTCCGACGCGGTAAAGATGGGCAGCACCGAGCAGAACATACTCTGGCGTTCCGGCGACGATGTGCGCATAGACTGGGGTTATTTCTACCTTGCAGCTTTGAACGGAGAGTGCGGAAGCAAGTTCTGCGATCACTGCGGAATGAACGTTGTATTCGCCGAGGCTGACATAACAAATCAGCCCGCGCTCTTTATCGCCGCTTACGACGATATTTATTCCATCAATTATTTCGGCGATAACTGCCTCTCTTACTGGAACAACGGCGGCGAGACCATTGCCGAATGTATCGCAAAGGCCGCTTCTTCCTACGATGAAATACTTGCCCGCACAGACGCCTTCTCCGACAGACTTTTCGCGGACGCTGTACGCGCCGGCGGCGAAAAGTATTCTGATATACTGCTTCTCGCCATCCGTCAGGTCATGGCGGCTCACAAGATAATCGTTACTCCCGATGGAGAGATCGCCTTTATCTCCAAGGAATGTTTCTCCAACGGCTGCGCCGCAACGGTAGACGTTTCCTATCCTTCCATCCCAATGTTCCTGCTCTACAATCCCGAGCTGGTCAAGGGCATGATACGCCCGATCATGAAATACGCCCTCTCCGAAGCGTGGCCCTTTGATTTCGCTCCTCACGACGCGGGTCAGTATCCGCTGGTACGCGGTCAGGTCTACAACGGAACCGACGCTTCCGGTCAGATGCCCCTTGAGGAGTGCGGCAACATGCTTGTCATGGCTGCGACGGTATCCGTTGCCGAGGGCAGCGCGGAATTTGCCGGTAAGTATCTCGACACCTTCGGCACATGGGCAAAATACCTTATGGAAAACGGAGCAGACCCCGCAAATCAGCTCTGCACAGATGACTTCGCGGGACACATGGCTCACAACTGCAATCTCACTCTAAAGGCAGTCATGGGTATTGTAGGCTTTGCCATCATACTGGTTATGCTCGGCAAGAGTGAAGAAGCCTCTGTCTATCACGCATCCGCACGCAAAATGGCGGCTGACTGGTGCGTAAACGCCGACAACGGAGACGGAAGCCGCCGTCTTGCCTTTGACCGTCCGGATACATACTCAATGAAATATAACGCCGTATGGGATAAGCTTTTCGGAACTGATATCTTCCCCAGGGACGTTATCACAAGCGAGCTTGCCTCCAATTTCAGGCATTTCGGTCCTTACGGTATGCCTCTCGACAACCGCGCAAGCTATACTAAATCAGACTGGCTGGTATGGACGGCAACAATGGCGGAGGACGACGACACCTTCATGCGCTACATTGAGCCGCTCTGGAAAGCGTACAACTACAGTCAGAGCAGAGTGCCTCTTACCGACTGGTATGATACGATCACCGGAAATGTCAGAGGCTTCCGTCACCGTTCCGTTCAGGGCGGCCTGTTCATCAAGCTGCTTGATTACAGCGGAAAGATGAAGTTAATCAAATAAGCGTATCTCGCTATAACCAAAATCGACCGTCTGAAAAGGCGGTCGATCTGTTTTTATGCGGTTTTACAGCTGCTCAGTCTTCCCAGGGGTCAGCCTCGGTAGGAGTACGGATATCGCTCAGAAAGAGCATTTCCCACAGAAACCACTGTCCGCCCTTTGTGCGGAGCTTGATCTGTCTGGGATTATCCGCACCGGAGGAAACCATATTCAGCCGGCAGTACTTTTCCTCGGCATGAGAATAAGCGTCCTCGGAGAGGGTTATCGTATAGGGCTGCGTGGGAGTATAGCTGTTTGAAGGCTTTGTTCCTTCAAAGAAGGAAAAGGGAACATATATCTTTCCGACAAGTCTTTCGCGCAGCCACTGTTTTTCATAGGTTGACAGAGGCTGAGGCCCCTTGAGATAATTGAGCATCTCGTAGGTCGCGTCCTCGTCATTTTCAAAATTACACATTACCGCAACCGAAAGAGCGGCCGCCTTGAAGGGAGTGTCGAGTGAAGCCTCGTCCATTGCTTTCAGCTCTTCAAGGTTTGTCGGAAGCTTATCGAAACGGAAGGTCACGGACTCGTATTTTTCGTTCTTTTTTTCCTTCTTGTCCCTGCTGTCCTTTTTGCCCTTTATTTCTTCCTCAAGCTTCTGTTTCTCTTTCTCTTCCCTGGCATTATCAGCTGCGTCCTTGATGCCGCCGGTAACCTTCTTTGTGAGCTTGCGTCCGATAGAGCGAAGCTGATATCTCGCTTCACGCCTCATCTCGCTTTTCGCTCCGCTGAGGATCGTATCCAGAATTGATTTTTTCGAAGCCATATCTGTACCGTGATACTGTAATAATTACTGAATGTCGTTATCGTCGAAGCGGTCGCCGCACTCGGGGCAGAACTTGGGAGGATTCTTGGGGTCTTCCGGCTCCCATCCGCACTTGTCGCAGCGATAGAGAGGAGCGTCCGCAGGCTTCTTCGCACCGCACTCGGAGCAGAATTTGCTCTTGTTTACAGCGCCGCAGGAGCACGTCCAGCCCTCTGCCTTTGTCGCTTCTGGTTTCTTTGTTCCGCATTCGGGGCAGAACTTACCTGTCGCGTTCTTTCCGCAGGTGGGACATACCCAGCTGTCAGCGGCGGGCTTGGGCTCAGGCTTCTTCGCGCCGCACTCCGGACAGAACTTTCCGGTAACGATCTTTCCGCATTCGCACTTCCAGCTGTCAGCCTGCGCCTGTGCGGGTGTAGGCTGTGCGGGAGCGGGCTGTGCCTGCTGCTGTTGCTGAGCCATAGCGTAGAGGTTCTGCGCGTTTATGCCTCCGGCGGTCTGAGCCATTCCGAGACCCATAAAGCCTGTCATTGCTCCGGCAGAATTCTTTGCGGCGTCCTGCATAGCCTGTGCCTGTGCTCCGGTAAGAGTTGCGGCAGCCATAGCGGGATCCTTGAGCATCGCGTTCTTCTGGAAGGTTCTGATGGTCTCCATGTCCTGCTCGCTGAGAGTGATGGGATTCATGGCTACCGAAACAACGGTGATACCTCTCAGCTCAGCCCACTTCTTTGTGAGGACCGTGTTCATGGAATCGGCAAGCTCCATTGTATGCGCCGGAATCTGATTGGGTCTGATTTCCAGATCGGAAAGAGCCGCAAGCGCGGGAGCGAGAGCGGAGACGAACTCTGTCTTCAGTGTGCTGTCGATCTCGCCTCTCCTGAAGGATGTGGATACGTTTCCGCATACATTCTTGTAGAAAGCAACAGGGTTTGTGATCTTATACGAATAGATGCCGTTGCATCTGAGATCAACGTCGAGGTCCAGGTTTATCTTGGAATCCACAACTCGGAAAAGGATCGGGTTTGCCGTTCCGAACTTGTTGTCGGTGATTTCCTTTGTATTGAAATAATATATTCTCTGGTCCTTTGCCACATCTCCGCCGTACTGGATACGCTGCCAGATATCCTTTATGCTGTCCTTGAGAGCCTGACCGAGGCTGTCGGAAAATACGGAGGGAGACGTGGAGGAATCGTATGTATACTTTCCTGCCTTGTCGCAGAACTCAACGATCTCTCCGTCGTCAACGATCATCATGCACTGACCCTCGTTGACAACTACACCCGAACCCTTGGTTATGATATTATCGCTTCCTCTTGTATTTGAACCGGAAACAACGCGCTTCTGACCCTTTGTCATCAGAATGTCGCGTTCTATGGAATCACAGTAGAAATATTCCTTCCACTGATCCGCAAGCTGATTGCCTATTGCCGAAAGTCCTGCCTGAATAAGTCCCATTTTATTTCTCCTTAAATGTTTATTGCCTGTCTGATAAATTACGCTGTCATATATGTTATATTATACAGTTTTTGTGCTGTCTTGTCAAGATTTGTTTTGTTGTGCAATAATAAATAATTCATTGCATGATGTGCGTTTTTCATTCACAGCGCGTACTTTTCGATATAATCCGCCGCGGGACAGGGGTTATCCTCAAGACCGTGAGGATGATGACCGCACCCGGGCTTCACGATCATCTCAAGCTGTCCTCCGAGAGCTCTGAACTTTTCGGCGAAAATATCCGAGTTTTCATCAACAGGTACTACGGTATCCGCGTCTCCCGCAATGATGAGGACGGGAATATCTGTCTTCGCCAGCTCCTCGATGTGATTTATCGGTGACGGCGCGAATATCTCCGCCTCTTTGTCTGTAAGACGATAACATGCCTTGCATTGTTCCCAGCATTCGGGAGAACCTTCGCCCTTTCCCAGTCCCGAAGGCGCTCCTCCCGGCCAGCTTCTCATGTCAAGCACCGGAGCGTCAAGATAAAGCAGCGACACCTCATCCGGATATTTCAGCGCGTAATTGCAGGCGTACAGTCCGCCGCGGGATATTCCGGCAAGCACCGCCTTTTCCTTCAGGTCAAAGGCTGAAACGACGGTGTCACGGAACTTTTTGAAGTATTCCACAGATTCGGGACAGCCGTACATATCCGAGCAATGCGTATAGGCTCTGAAATAGCCTCTTTCAAGAAGCGTCATATCTATTGCGTCAAAGGCTCCGAAAAATTCGGCTCTCCATATCCACGGTCTCCCTTCGGCGGGCTTTTTCGGGCAGACAATAAAGCTTTCTCTGCCGTCTATCGTGAAATTGATTTTCTTATACCCTTTGTATTCGTCAATGTGCATCGTTTTATCCTCATGTCAAATCAGAGCGCCTCTGTCTGTGAGAGTATTCTGGATTTTGGTAATATCGGCGTCGATAAATCTGCTGTCGGATTTATACGCGAAATAAGCGGCAACTCCGGCGGCTTCGCCCATGCAGGTGGTTATCGGCATGATTCTGAAAGAGGAATGTGCCTCATGCGTGGATGAAACAGGTCTTCCCGCGATAATGAGGTTATCTGCCTTTAATGGGATAAGCGCACGGTAGGGAATCGTATAATAATCGTTATTCGGAATATGCTTGATGACCGTTCCGCTTCCCGCCGGATTGTGTATATCCACGTCATAGGTGCCGCGGGCGATGCGGTCGTCAAATTTGCGCACGCCGAGAATGTCGTCCTCGGTTATCTCGTAATGACCTACGATCCTTCGGCTTTCGCGGATACCCGTTTCGGCGGCGGAGGCTGTCAGCACGCAGTTCTCCATGCCGGGAATATCGTCCTTCATAAAGCGGTACATCTCGTATACCTGTTCACGGCTTTCAAGCTCGCTGTCGCTGTAATCGTATGCGTCAACCGGATTCTTTCCGAAAATCCGCGTAGTATTCAGGTGCATGATGTTGTCCACCGGCATATGGAACAGAAGCAGATTTTCACGGGGATTGCGAAGCTCGCCCTTTGCCTGCTTCTCCTTATAGAGCTTCTGGGCATAGTCATTGTCGAAACGGCTCCAGTCCACATTTCCGAGACGGAAACACATCGTCATGGGCTGGCACAGACCGTCAAGATCGCGTCCGAGCTTGTATTCAAGACCGGCAAACGCGGTGAGATCCGCGTCTCCCGTAGCGTCTATGAACACGGGTGCGCTCAGCTTGAGATTTCCCTGAACGGTGTTCACCGATATGCTCTTTATTACTTCTCCGTCGCGCTCCACCTCGTAGAGCTGGGCATGGAACAGAAGCTTTACTCCGGCTTCGATGCACATTCTGTCCAGCGCAAGCTTCATGAATTCTTCCATGTAATTCTGATCTCCCGGACGGGACGAGCCGCCGAGATCATAGATATTTTCCAGCAGCTTTTTGAATATGCCCGCGCAGCAGGGTACTCCGCTTCCGCGCTCATAATAGGTCATAAACGGATGAACCAGACCGGCGGTCGCCATGCCGCCGAGATAACCGTGCTTTTCGCAGAGAAGCACTCTCGCTCCCTCTCTCGAAGCAGCTATCGCGGCAGCGCAGCCCGCAAGACCGCCGCCGACCACAATAACGTCATATTCCCCGCGCTGAGTCATAGGGGTTATCGTATGTACCGTATTCATGACAGATTCTCCTTATTTTTTATTCCGATTTATTTCCGTACTTTCCGATCGTATGTAATATGATACCACAAAACTGCAATAAAATCAAGACGGCAGTATATCTCCGCGTGAAAAAACGCCGAATATACCGCCGCCGCTCTTTATCTGCTTCTGCGCGACTTTACCGTATAGGCGATACCCGCCGCGACAATGACAGCCGCGCCCGCGATCGCGATCCATACCCATATTCCGAAGGGAGCAGTGCGGAGATTTCCGTCGCTGCCCACTACCCATGCGCCGCCCGTGCTGTCGTCAGGGACGCCGAAGAGTCCGGCATAATATTTCATGCCGCTGTTTTCACCCTTTTCATCTGATGTGACAAGAAGCGCCGTTCCCTTTTCGTAGGCGGGAATAAAATCCTGTCCGCTGACAGATACGGGTACTATTCTCGATATCGTCGTGGTACATGTGAAAGGTCCTTCGAGAATTATCGCGTTGTTTTCGTATTTTGCCGCGTTGTGCTCTTCCACCGTATTTACGACAGCTATGTCGCCGTCGCCGCCGAAGAAGACTTCATTGCTGAGGGTAAGCTTTCCGTAGTTGAGTATATCCGCACCCCAGCCGATATAGCTCTCATCGGGATTCTTTATCTTGTTGTAGCCTGTGGAGCCGTTGGAGATGCGAACCTCTCCCATGTTATAGATTCCTCCGCCGTAAAACGCAGCTTCGTTGTAGTTCAGCGCGCCCCCGGAGATATCAAGCACAGACAGAGGATAATTCATCACGCCGCCGCCGTACTGCGCGGTATTGGAATTAATATAGCCGCCGGTTATGTAAAATTCTCCGCCGTCCAGGCAGAGTCCGCCGCCGATCACGGCATTGTTATAGGCAATCACAGCCGCGCCGTCAACGACAGTTCCGTTTGAGGAATACACTCCTCCGCCGCTATGCGCTTCGTTGTAGTATATCTCGCCGCCGAAAAATGCGGCGGACGTGCCTTCGCCGATATATATACCGCCGCCCGTTTCGGCAGTATTCGCCGTACATTTGATACCGTAAATTCCGTATTCACCGCCGCCTTCAAGACAGATCCCGCCGCCAAAGCCGGCGGTATTTCCGTCTTCTGCGATCACATGGATTTCCGATGAGGTTTCTTCCTTTCTGGTTTCGGAGCCGAATACCGTTCCGGTAAGCGCGAGTTCGCCGCCGCTGACATACAGTCCTCCTCCTTTACCCGCTTCACAGGACGAGATCCTGCCGCCGGAAAGCTCAGCCTTGCCTCCGAACACCGCAATTCCGCCGCCGTTATTGTTCGCGGCGCAATCCCGTATCAGACCGCCGGAAAGCAGAAGCTCGCCGCCGCTTACCGTTATGGCTCCGCCGTTATCGGAAATTCCGTGCTCTATCAGCGCGCCGCTGTATATTTCGAGCCTGCCGCCGCTGACATCAAAGATGCTTCCCTTTCCCTTGCCGTTTCCCTCGAATATTACGGTCTCTTCCTTATCCGTATTGTCCGACTGACCCAATATCAGAGTACCGCCCTGTATGCTGAACAGCGTGCCTTCTCCGCTGATTATACAGCTCGCGCCGTTTATTACCGCCTTGCCGCCCTTGAAATTGACGGTATCGGCAAGCTCTATATCCGAGCGCAGACAGACCTCTCCCTTTTCGTTTATCCAGCCGGCTTTTTCACCGCCGAGAGCTTCGAGCAGAGACTGCGCGTCATTCGCGTCTCCGCCTGCTCCCTTCGTCAGCGAAGCCGCGCTGACTGTAAGAGTCAGTACCATAATCATTATTATCGCCGAAAATATAAACGCTGATCTGCGCATCCGTTCTTCCTCCGCAATCCGATTTCATAGTGAATATATGATAGCATGTATTTGTGAATTTTATGTGACAATCCCGATTTATCGAATAAAAAACGGACCTCGCCGGTATTTTCGCCGGAGCGCGGTCCGAATAAACTAAGCTCAGAACAGTCTGTATATTTCTTTCAGAAGCTCATGCGTGGAGTCAAAGCCGTAGGCATGCCATGCCGCGGAGAATTTCTTATCCGGGAACACGGTCAGCATCTGTCCCGCCATACCGCCCTTGCCGTAGGCGTTTCCGATACCGACAGGATTAAGCTCATATCCCCTGCTTACCACGATATCGCACCATTCCTTCGAGAGAAGCTGTTTTCCGTTCCACTCTCCGCCCCGGCGGTAAAGCTCGCCCAGCTTCGCCATATCGCGTGAAGTTACATACAGTCCGGTGCCGCCCA
>JAZQNC010000236.1:0-4438 GCA_045627165.1 Eubacteriales bacterium | reverse complement strand
AGAATGGCGCATACCTCTGAGCTCAGCTGTGAACGGACTGCCGACACTGCTGCCGCGACAGAGCCGTTCATCTCCACGTCTCCGCAGCTTATAACAAATCCGCCGCCTATATCGCGTGATGAACCGAGCGTAACATTGCCGTATTTTCCGATAAGAGCGTTCACTACCGCTTCATCGCCCTTTGCGGGGTACACGGTATAGCTCTTTTCGGGAGCGTCACTCAGCACCGCTTTGAGCTGACTTTCCAGGAATGTGCTGTATTCGTCCGAAGGGAGAGCGCGGAGCATTTTCTCGGCCTGTGCGAATGCGTCGTCGATAAGAGCCGTCTTTGCGCCCAGCATTATATTGCGCTCGGCAAGCACGGAAGAGGATTTCGCACGTTCAACGATAGCGGCTGCGTCGCTCTGAGCCTTTTTTGTCATTGCGACAGAGGTTTTGCGCGCCTCTTCGGCGGCGTCCATCATTATGTCGCCGACTTTGTTTTCGGTCTCATTCTCCGTGGCTGCGGCATAATCATCCGCGTCGCCCAGAATGCGGCCGATAATTTTATCAAGTCCTGTCATTTTCAACTATATTATCCGTTGATATACTCTGTTGATGTACTCTTTATCTGCTGTGTCCGCATAGATCAGACATTGAGAAGGAGAATGAGAAGCAGGGAGATAAGGAGAGAGAGAACGGCGTATGTCTCGACGAGGGCCGCGTTGGTAATAGCCTTACCGAGCTGATCCTTCTGCTTGGAGATAAGCTTGATGCCGGCAACAGCCGCATTGGACTGATGCTGAGCGGAGATAAGACCTACGACCGCGATGGGAAGGCAGGCAAAAAGAATGTAAAGACCCTGTTCAAGCGTGAGCGCCTTGAGACCGCCGCCTACAACGCCGATCTTGACCATTACGAGGAAGCCTGTGATGAAGCCGTAGATACCCTGTGTTGCGGGAAGAGCTTCAAGAATAAGAACCTTACCGAAGGAATCGGGATCCTCGGTGAGAAGTCCGTCGGCTGCCATTGCCGCATTACCGACTCCCTTTGCGGAGCCCCATCCGGAAAGCATTACCGCGAGAGCCGCGCCGAGTATCGCCAGAGGCGTACCTGTTGAAAGAAATTCCTTAAGAAAATCCGCGAAAGTGTAGATTGCATTGAGTTCCATAATATCCTCCAAAAATGAATGTGTATTGTTTACTTGATAATATCTGACGATTATTCCCTGCTCTCGGTATAGGTGAGCTTCGGCTCAAGGGGAGAGAAGGGCTTGCCGCCGTCGGTAAAGAATTTTCCGAAAAACTCGATATACTGGAGTCGGCTGGCGTGTACGAAGGAGCCCAGCAGGTTTATCGCAAGGTTAAGCAGATGTCCGACAATGAATATCACGATCATTGCCACATATCCGACCACCGAGGGTCCTATAAGCGTGGCCAGCAGGTTCATAACCGAAGCGACCACCGCGGACGAAAGACCCAGCGCCATTATTCTTGAATATGAAAGCAGGTCGGAAACATAGTTTACGATCCCGTACAGCGAACCGACGCCTTTGATCGCTTTCATGAGAATATTCTTTTCGGCGCGTCCCTGCGTAAATATGAGCATGAGCGCGGCGATACCTACGATGACGACTCCGGGCAGTGCAGAGAATCCCAGATATACTCCCAGCGCGGCAACCGAAGCGCCCAGGAATATAAGGAACCAGCTTCCCTGATCGAATATCGCCTCGAAGGGACGTCCGTTTTTGAAATCTATATAGATCTGGATTCCGATACCGGTCATAAGGTGAAGAACGCCTATGACTATTGACAGCACAAGGAAAAGTATGGGATTATTTATCGGGTCAAACCAGAGCGCAAGCGAGGGAAGCGTTTCCTTCGGGATGCCGAGCATACTTTCGGCAAATACCGAAATGAAATCTCCGCAGTAGCTTCCGAAGAGCGCACCGGCTATGGCGCACGAAACTCCGCAGACCATGAACAGCTTGATGAGGTTTTTCGTACCCTTGCCGAGATTTGCGAATTTATAGAGCAGCGCACAGGCTATCGTAAGTATAAGACCGTACACCACGTCGGCAAGCATGAAGCCGAATATCACGAAGTAGAACACCGCCATTATAACGGTGGGATCGAAGGTACCGTAAAGAGGCATTGAATACATTCCGACAACGCTCTCGAAAGCGTCGGTCGGAGAAGGATTGCGAAGGAGCACCGGAACGGCGTCCTCCTCCTTCGGGTCTTCGAATTCGTAACAGCAGGTGAGCTTTTCAAGCTCATCCTTTACTTTTTCCTCCGCCCTTGAAGGCACCCAGCCCGTAAGCATTACGACCGAAGAGGTTTCATACAGCTTCTGTTTTGCTTCCATCTGAGCAAGTCTGGTGGAAGTATAGTCGTATGCAGCGCGGATATCAGCGAGACGGCAGGCGATTCCGTCAAGCTCCGCATCGAGAGCCTTTCTTTCTTCGGCTATGACGTCGCTCTCGCGTTCGAGACGCGCCAGATTCTCTGAAGCGTAGCCCTCGTAATCACGAAGATCGATACGCGACATACCGAGATGAGTGACCGCCGCGTAAATCTCGTCTTCCCTGTCTTTCGGGAATACCGCATAACAGTATCTTGCCTGAGTGTCGGCGCTGACCTCCTGTATCGCGCACAGCCCGTCAAGCTGCGCCACCACCTCTTCCGGGGTAATGCCGAGAGGAAGCGTGCCGAATATTATCTTTGTTTCCTTGGTATGCGATATGTCAAGAGGCATATCGCAGTCCTTCCACGGAGCGAGAGCCGCCTTTGACGATACCGTATTCGATTCGTTAGAATCAAGCTCCGCGAACCGAAGAAGTATCTCCTCGACCCTTTCCGCGTCATCGTATGACTGGATGTACGCTCCCGACGAAGCGTCGTAGGTCTCGCGCTCCCGGCTGAGCTTTTTTCCGAACAGTCCCGCCGCCTTTTTCAGTTCGGGTGAGGCATGACCGTTCAGTATCTTGATGGCTTTTTCAAGCTTTCTGACCACAATGGCGGTTTCACGGCATTCGCTGTCGTAAGACGACACATCCGCCGTCCCGTCTTCGGATTCCGTTTTTACTACCTGAACACAGCGCAGCCACATAAGCCGCCGCATCAGAGTATCGGCATCCTCCTTCATAACCGCCGCGGTCAGCTTTTTCATCGGACTGACCGACATTATCGTTTACCTCCCGGTGCCGTCATTTTGTCTGCGACACAACATTTACTATATACTCCGCCGCTTTCCTTACGGCGTCCGCTTTTGAAGCTCTGAAAGCCTCCGCTTTTTTGCGTGCCTCGTCCTCTGCCGCCGCGGCATAATCCTTCGCGCTCGCTTCCGCTTCGGCGATGGTCTTTTTATAAGCGTCTTCAGCTTTGGTCAGGGCGTTCGCCACGACCTCGGCGGCGTTCTTTTCCGCCTCGGCTATGGAAACTCTGGCATTCTCTATGGCGTTCTGACGTCTCTTAACCGCCTCGTTTTCAGCGTCCTTAATCAGCGTAAGCGCATCTGTTCCGTTTTTATCGGGCATATCGTTCTTCACCGCTGCCTTTCTGATGAATGAAAAAATCTGACAAAATCGAAATATTCATTTTTGAATTCCGCATCATGAAATATTCAGCGCATAAATAATTCAATATTCCGATTTATTCTTAATATTATACCATTAAAATCAACATTTTGCAATAGCTTTCAAACACAAATTACGTGTTATTTTTAACATTTTTGTGTCCGCATGTTACATTTTTGCCGTTTTTACGGCATATATTCCATTTTTCAAGCGAAGGTTCAAAGTTAATAATAACAAAATCAAAAAGGCAAAATGAATTATCCGAATCAGAAAAATTCATTTTGCCCACGGTCTGCGTTCAATCTATCATTTTTTTATACACCGCGTTTTTCGGTATTCCCCTGTCCTTTGCCACAGTCTTGACAGCGTCCATTTTTGAAAGGCCGGAATTCACATAAAAATCCACGTGTTCGCGTATGGTCATGTTTATCCAGAAACCGCTTTCCTCGCCGCAGCCCTCGACCACGATAACGAATTCTCCTCTCGGCTCACGCTCGCCGAATATATCCTGCGCCTCGGAAAGATATCCGCGCCATATCTCCTCATTGAGCTTTGTCAGTTCACGGCAGACGGCGCAGCTCCTGTTTCCCAGCGTTTCGTACATCAGCGCAAGAGTCTTTATTATATCATGCGGAGCCTCGTAGAATATCATGGTGCGCTTCTCTTTTCTGCACCCTTCGAGATGCTCACGCTTACTGTTTTCGTTTCCGTCGATAAATCCCTCGAAAACGAACCGTCTCGCGTCCAGTCCCGAAAGTATCAGCGCGGTCACGGCGGCGCAGGCTCCGGGAACCGATGTGACGTTCAGCCCGTAATTTCTACAGAGTCTGCAGATCACCGCGCCCGGATCGCTGATGACCGGAGTACCCGCGTCCGTCACGA
>JAZQNC010000235.1:0-4932 GCA_045627165.1 Eubacteriales bacterium | reverse complement strand
GCCACGACTCTGCCCTTGTTGATGATGATAACGCGGTCGCAGGTAGCCTGTACCTCGGTGAGGATATGGGTACTGAGGATAACGGTATGGTCACGTCCCAGCATACGGATAAGGTTCCTTATCTCGATTATCTGCTTGGGGTCAAGTCCGACCGTAGGCTCGTCGAGGATGATTATCTTTGGGTTGCCGATGAGAGCCTGGGCAATGCCTATTCTCTGACGGTAGCCCTTGGAAAGATGACCTATTATGCGTCCCCTCACGTCGGAGATCTTGACTACCTCGCATACCTCCTGAAGGTGCTTTTCGCGGTTGAAGGTGCATTTCTTCAGCTCGTAGACGAAATTGAGGTATTCGTCAACGGTCATATCCATATAGAGCGGAGGAAGCTCGGGCAGATAGCCTATGAGCTTTTTCGCTTCCATCGTATTGTCGAGAATATCGAAGCCGTCTACCGATACGCTGCCCGAGGTCGAGGACAGATATCCGGTGATAATGTTCATGACGGTGGATTTTCCGGCTCCGTTGGGGCCGAGAAAGCCTATTATCTCACCGTCACCTACAGTAAAGCTGATATCGTTCACGGCATACTTGTCGCCGTACTGCTTTACAAGGTGCTTGATTTTGATCATATGGTCAATCCTTTCGGAATAATAATTATCGGTAGAGTACAGTATAATACCAATTTGTGACGGTGCTGTGAATAAGGGCAAAAAATATGCGCAAAAAGTAAACCGGACAGCGATAAATCTCCGTTTTGCGCGGACAGACGCGCACCGTTACCGCGTCTTTTAACAAAATGTAAATTGATGCGTTTTTTTCTGCGGTTATTGACATTTCGTTTGGAATATGGTATAATATCGGAGCGTTGAAAAAACGCTTAAAAATAAAGCAGGACTGTCCGTTCTCACCTTGTCATGCATCGGCGTGCGGGTCAATATTCGCAGACACAGCGTCTCCGACGGGTGTGTTTCTGTACGGTGAACGGGCGGATAATGCGTATCCGCTCTTTTTATTTCTGGGAGGTGTTTTCCAATAAAAAATACAGCAAGCAAAGAGCATTATGTCAACGAAGACATAAAGACTCTCGGTTTTCCGCAGTCTAAGGTGTTCCGTGTAATCGGCGCAGAGGGCGAACAGCTCGGGCTTCTCACCTATCACGCGGCACAGCAGGCGGCATACGACCGAAATCTCGATTTAGTTCTCATCTCTCCTCAGGCCGATCCTCCGGTATGCAAGGTAATCGACTACGGCAAGTTCCGCTTTGAGCGCGACAAGAGAGAAAAGGAAGCCAAGAAGAAGCAGCAGATCGCCGATATAAAGGAAATTCAGCTTTCCCTCAATATCGACACCAACGACTTCAACACCAAGGCAAATCACGCCGTCAAGTTTCTTGAGGGCGGAGACAAGGTAAAGGTAGTCGCGCGTTTCAAGGGACGTCAGATGAGTCATCCCGAGGTGGGCGCGGAGCTTCTCAAGAATTTTGCCGAGAGCTGCAGCGAAGCAGGCTCGATAGACAAGGCTCCCATCCTCGAAGGCCGTTCCATGACGATGTTCCTCACTCCTCTCAAGGCATCCGAGAAGGCAGCCCGCGCAAAAGCGGCAGCCGAAGCAGCAGCGGCGGCATCCGAACCGGCAGAAGCTCAGGCAGACGGGGAAGTTAAATAATATATAGGTATCACGGCTTTGTGCAAGGCATTAGTGCAGAGCATAAGGTCTGTTATATAAATACGTATGCGGAAAATTTCCGCAGTGCGTATCGGTTTTCTGCCGACGGCGGCCGGCAGGACTTCCGCACAAAATATCTCAGCCGTCGAGAAACGGATTTTGTTATGGGAAAGATCAAGACTCATAAAGCCACAGCGAAGCGCTTCACTCTCACAAAGAGCGGCGCAGTAAAGATGTTCCATTCGCACCACCGCCACAAGCTCGGTCTGAAGACTCCTAAGCGTAAGAGAAACCTCAGAAAGGCCGCATACCTCAGCGAATCCATGGCTCCTACAATCAGAAGCCTTATGCCCAAGGCGTGAGTACCTGAGTTAATCGACACGTGAAAAACAGGAGGAATTGAAAAATGGCAAGAGTAAAAGGCGCAATGATGACGCGCAAGAGACGCAATAAGGTCCTCAAGGCAGCGAAGGGCTACTGGGGTTCCAAGAGCAAGCACTTCAAGATGGCCAAGCAGGCTGTCATGAAGAGCGGCAACTACGCATTCACAGGCAGAAAGCTCAAGAAGAGAGATTTCCGTTCTCTCTGGATCGCCCGCATCTCCGCTCAGGCGAAGGTCAACGGCATGAACTACTCCACACTTATCCACGGTCTCAAGAAGGCAAACATCGACCTCAACCGCAAGATGCTCGCCGAGCTTGCAGTATCCGATAAGGACGCGTTCGCAGCTCTTTGCAGCACAGCAAAGGCAGCTCTCTGATTTATCGTCAAACAGGCAGGGTCTGTTCCGTAAGCGGGATGACCTTGCCTTTTTTACAGTTTTTATTTTAACGAAAAAATATGGCAGATATAACTTCCCGTCAGAATCAGACGGCGGTAACGCTTTCACGTCTGAAGGACAAAAAAGGCAGAGAAGCCCTGGGACTTTTCATGGCAGAAGGGCGCAAGCTGTGGATCGAGGCCATGCAGTCGGGTATCGCGCCGCAGAATATAATCTGCACCGACGGGTACCTTTCGGCTCACGAAAAAGAGCTGAAAGAAAGCACAGACCGCAAAAGCATAATAACGGTCAGCGAAAGCGTGTATGAAAAGCTGACGCAGGAGAACTCTCCCGAAGGCATAATCACGCTGTGCAGGACGGATACGCTTCCCCACAGACGCTGCGGCGCATATCCCGAACCCGACACCGACAGAAGGATATTCGCCCTGTCGGGAATACAGGACCCGGGAAACCTCGGCACGGTCATCCGTACCGCCGGAGCATTCGGAGCGGACGAGCTGATACTCGATGGCTTCTGTGCCGATTTATATAATCACAAGACGGTGCGCGCCTCGATGGGCGCGATTTTCCGCATGAAAATCACGATATGCGGCAGCTTCGACGAAACTCTCGCGGCCCTCGCAGGACATCGGAACGTGTATGCCGCCGCACTTGACCGCAGCGCAGTAAGACTCGACGGGCTGAAAATCACGCCATCCGACATTTTCGTGGTGGGCAACGAGGGACACGGGCTTTCCGCATCCTCGATTTCGGCCTGCACGAAAAGCGTATATATTCCCATGGAGCCGGACGCGGAATCGCTCAACGCATCCCAGGCGGCAACGATACTTATGTGGGAAAGCTATAAGGCAGACGGACGATAAACCAAACATCCGCAGGGAGGAAATACTGAAATGATCTCCGATATAGAGTACTGGATCTGGCTGAGCCTGAATTTCGGCGGCAGACAGGAGCTGTGTCACCGCATGATAAAGGAATACGGCGGCGCGAAGGAAATCTATGCCGCCGGAAGCGGGCTCTACGAATTCGCGGGTATCGGAAGCCGAAGAATAGACTTCGAGCTTGACGAGGCTGTCGCAATAGCCGAATACTGTTCGCGCAACAGCGTCGGCATCGTCGTGTGCCGTGAAGACATCTATCCCTCTCTGCTCAGAAAATTACCCGACTGTCCGATACTGCTCTATTACCGCGGCGAATTCCCCGCGCTCGACAACAGACTGTGCGTAGCGGCGGTAGGCACGAGAAGCGTTACCGAATACGGCGAGCGCGCCGCATATTCCATCTCCTACGATCTCGCCAAAAGCGGAGCCGTCATCGTCAGCGGAATGGCGGTGGGAACAGACGGAGCGTGTCATCAGGCTGCGCTTGACGCGGGAGGACTGACCGTCGCGGTGCTGGGCTGCGGAGTGGATCGGGTATATCCCGCGAAGCACGAGCAGCTCATGTCGGAGATAATACGCCGCGGATGCGTCATCTCGGAATTCAAGCCCGGAACTGAACCAGCGGGACGAAATTTCCCCATACGCAACCGGATCATATCCGGACTGTGTCAGGCGACCTTCGTCGCCGAAGCCAATCAGAAAAGCGGCGCGCTCATTACGGCGCGTGACGCGCTGTATCAGGGACGGGACCTTTTCGCGCTTCCCGGAGCGGTTGGCGAACAGAACAGCTCAGGTACCAACGAGCTTATCAAATCGGGCGCGAAAATGGCGACAAATGCCGGCGATATCCTTACGGAATACGAGGCGGAGCATCCGGAGCTCATGGAGTCCTATCTGTCACGAAACCGCGCAAACAGCTTCACGTCAAAGCCACGCCGTCCCTCGGCAGAGCTTCCCCATCCCGCGCCGCGAAAGCAGGACGTTCCCGCAGAGGAAAAAATACCCGAACCCTCGGCGCGCGATGTGTCTCAGCCCGCGGCAAAGACAGGAAACGACGTTATAGCGGGAATAGATTTTACCGGACTGAACGAAGCCGAGAAAAAGGTTTACGAATACCTTCTCGAAATATCGGAAGCTTCCTCCGACGCGGTGACGGCGCACCTCGGTATCAGCGCCAGCGAAACCATGACCGCAATTACAATGCTTGAAATCCAGGGCAAAATCGAATCGCTTCCCGGAGGCAGATTCAGAGCGGTCAGATAACCACTTTACAATATTGATACAAACTCTCATAGAAACGATAACAAAATTTATCGTATTATATATAATTGTACTGTCACGCAATATCACTTTATTATATAGATAGGATTTTTACGCGGATATCAGCGCGGGCATGACGGAATATATCGGTCATTCACTTATACCCCGAAAGGAATTTTTTCTCCATGGCAAATAATCTTGTTATAATGGAGTCCCCCACAAAGGCAGGCACTGTCAAAAGCTATCTCGGCTCGGGCTACAAGGTGGTAGCCACAACGGGACATGTGCGCGACCTGCCGAAAAGCACGCTCGGAATTGACATAGAAAACGGTTACGAGGCAAAAT
>JAZQNC010000234.1:0-7681 GCA_045627165.1 Eubacteriales bacterium | reverse complement strand
GATGTTCCCAATTTCGAGAAGGCTCCCGTTGAAAATATGACAGGAGTTATGGGAATCCTGTATCTGAGCGGAGTGCGTGTCACAAACACATATTTCTCATCCAATTTTGAGGAATACGATCCCGAAAAGCTGCGCGGCTTCCGCGGATATATGCACCGTCAGGACGCGATAAATTTCAACAGCTACGTCGGAAGAATGGGATATATGCTTGAAGGTCTGACGAATGATACAGATACCTTTGTATACTTCGGAATTGAGGACACTTCGGCAAAGAAGATACCGAAATACAGCGGAAACGGAGGCTCGGAATACGAGGCTGATTCGTCCGCGATGATGATAACCCGCAGAATATACGAAGCGGGACATGATTTCTATTATGCCGACCGCGACGATCTCACCGAGGCTGTTTCGTGCAGCGGTATTCCGAAAATATCCGGTCATGAAGTAAAGACAGTGATCGTTCCCGCTCTCGACGTTATGTATGACGAAAGCTATAACGCGCTGAAAGAGCTTGCGGGGCGCGGAGTAAAGGTAATGTTTCTGAATAAGATACCGCGTTTCGATACGGTCCACATGAAGGGGCGGCGCGATACGGGAAACGAAGAATCGCTTTCCTATTCAACCGGAAAGGGAATGGAGGAGCGGAATGATTTTTCGCCCGTGAATGCCGATGAGATTCTGCGTTATCTTAACGAAAACGACAATGAGTTTACCGTCGAAGCCGGGAATACTGTAATTCTTAAAGCCCGCTTCATCAAAGAGGGCAGAGAGATGTGGATGGTAGACAACAATACCAGAGCCGATGCGGACGTCATATTCAGACACAAAACCAAGGAAAGAGCAAAGCTGTTCAATCCGGTTGACGGAAGCATAACAGATATAGACATGGGAGAGAGCGTAAAGCTGCAGTCTTTCCGTTCGGCATTCCTCTGGTTTGAATAATAAAGTCAGGTGAAGTATGACAAAACGCGAACGTGGAATAGCGGCGCTCAACCTTGAAATGACCGACCGCGTATACAGAATGGAATATTCGGTGCTGGGACATTCCGAGCTGATAAAAAAGGTGACCGGCAGAAATATCGTGGACAGAGACGCTCAGCTGGAGTTTATGGATGCATGGGATATGTGTATGCAGTGGAGCACGCTCATTTACAAGGACTGTTTTGGAAAATACGCCACCTCAATGGGACATGCCGCTTATGCCGAAAACGGTTCCGACCTGGATTACAACGTCCACGAGGCATTCTGTTCCGAAGATGAGGTTTTTGCCTTTGATCCCATGGAGCAGCTCCCTCACTATGACGAAAGTGAGCTGATAAAGCGTTTTGAGGACGATGTAAAGGGCTCACAGGCGTATTGGGGAGACTGTGTGACAATGACGGGAACCTATATCACCGCCATGTCAGGACTGATAGATCTGCTCGGCTGGAATATGCTGCTTTCCTGTGCGGGTGAGGATCCGAACGCTTTCGGCGCGCTTACCGACCGATATACGCAATGGATGGAGCAGTTTTTCAGAGCAATGGCAAAGGCTGACATTCCGGTGGTCATGGTACATGACGATATAGTGTGGACAAGCGGAGCTTTCATGCAGCCGTCATGGTACCGTAAACATATCTTTCCTGCCTATGAACGATTTTTTGATATACTGCGAAAGGGCGGAAAGAAAATCATATATACCTCCGACGGCACATACACCGAGTTTATTGATGATATAGCCGCCTGCGGCATGGATATGTTTGTTCTTGAACCGACTACCGATATGGAATATATTGCGAAGAGGTACGGAAAGACTCACGGATTTGTGGGCAATGCCGATACCCGTATACTGTATTACGGCGATAAGGAAGACATACGCAAAGAGGTAATGCGCTGCATGAATATCGGACGCGACTGCCCGGGATTTATAATGGCTGTCGGAAACCACATACCGCCGAATACGCCGATAGACAGCTGTCTGTGGTATGACGAATTCTGCAAGGAATACGGCAGACGATAATGATATGAACAAAAGACGGGGTATCCCAGACAGGGATATCCCGTTTCATATACGGAACAGCTTTTATACCGGCGTTCTTTCCTTCATCTCCTCGCGGAGAGTACGGATGCATTTTATCGCAGGCTGGGCGGGTGTGTCAAGTGGACCGTGACTCTGTACGCAAAGATACATGGCGGTACCGAGGTTTACACCGATTTTTCTCAGCAGATTGGCGCACGCGCCGCCGTCAAGAAACAGAAACGGTTTTCCTGTTTCTCTTCGTACACGCCTAATAACATCGGCGTATTCGCCGATACGGTCGAGGCTTTCCGATTTAACGACTATTTTGATTATATCCGCGCCGTGTTCGGCCTGCAGCATGGCGATTCGGAAAATATCGTCTCCCGATAAGTCGCGCATATCATGGGTTGAGATAAGGACTTCGCCTCCCATGTCATGAATACGGCTGATAAGCTCTTTCTGCTTTGTCACGGCAAGTGGATTTTCGGTCATCTGATGATCATTTCTGTCGAAAAAATCCCCAACCACATCGCAGAGCGTCCCTCCGCATTTCAGACCCTTCAGAAGCAGAGAAGTACATTCTTCATCGCTGAGGTCTGAACTGTTTGCGCCTCGGTATGAAGTGATATAAATCGGTCTGTCAAGACAGGCATTCATCAGCTCGGTCAGTATTTCTTCACTGCGCTCATCCTTATTGAGCTGTTCGAGCTGTAACCCTATGGCTTCGGCTCCCGCATAGAGTGATCTCGATATCTTATCTTTACACTCGCGGGCGGTATGGCACTGTATCATGCCGACAATCGGATGAAACCCGGGAGTAAGAAAGCTCTTATCTGCCATAATGAAGCCTCTGCATGGCGTTTCTTCCGCCGTCGATCATAATGTTTTCTCCGTTTATAAACTGACCTTTATCCGAATATATAAAGAGAATAAGGTCAATTACCTCCTCCGGTTCCGCGGCGCGGTTAAGAAGTGTGCGCATATTTGCCATGGCGGGACGGGTAAGCACCGGACCGGGGGAAATGCAGTTGCATCTGATGCCGTATTTCGCGCCGAACTGAGCTACGGATTTTGTCAGACCGAACATGGCTCCTGATTTTGCGGTGGGATAATCCACACCGTAGCCGTCGCCTTCCATACCGGATATCGAACCGATATTGATAATAAGACCGCTTTTCTGCATACGCATGTAATAGCACGCCGCGTGGCAGAAGTAGAATTGAGCGCGAAGATTGACTTCAAGTCCCCAGTCGTATACTTCGATAGGCACGTCGGGAAATTCCGGGTACAGCTCCGTGTCAACCTTCAGAACGCGGCAGGCGGTGCCGCCGGCGAAATTACACACTATGCCGATCGAGCCGAATCTGTTATAGGCGGTTTCGCACGCCGCTTTTACCTGTTCGTATACTCTCACGTCGCATGTGACGGCAAGCGCTTCGCCGCCGTTTTGATTGATTTCATCGGCGCACTTTTTCAGCGCCTCTGCATTTATGTCGCACATTACGACTTTTCCGCCGAGCTCGGCCCATTTTTCGGAAAATACCAGTCCCATTCCGGAAGCTGCGCCCGATACGACGGCGGTTTTTCCGGTAAACTCACTCATGTCAATCACTCCTTTACCGTATTTGTTTTGTTGTAATGATTATATCATACAGTCGTCGGAAAAACAAGCTTTATGACGCTTAATATATTTTATATTCGATTTTCTATTGTATCGGCAGATCATGTGTGGTATAATTCATATAAATCGATTGATCGTAACGAAAGACATTTCATTAATACGGGAGGCAGCTATGCTAAGAGTAGAAGGTCAGAAAATATTCATATCTACCGCGACGCTTGACGCGGTGCTTGACGGTGGTGTTATAGTATCACTGAAAGATAAAGACGGACGAAGCTACATAACGGCAGTCAGAGAGGAGGAACCCGCGCTCGAAATCGTATACCGTATGGGCGAGACAGTTCCGATACTTCATACCCGCGAGGGCAGTCTTACGGTGTATTCTCTTTCGGACACTACTGCCGAAATACGTTATGACGCATGGGACGGAAACGGCATACTGACCGTTTCCGAAGATGAGGAGACGGGAGATATTCTCATCGAGCCTGAGGTAACTTCCGCAAGGTACGGTGTGCTTGCGGCAAGATATACGTTCGGCGGTATCTCGCCGGAACTTCGGATTGCAGCGCCATTCTATCAGGGCGTTGATCTTGAACTCGGCGATGAGCTTATCACAAACCGCCGCTGGCAGTGGCCGAAGGACTGGGAGGCAGGACTTGCCATACTGCATGACGGAGGAACCGGAGGATTCTGGGTGCACTGTGAAGACAGTCAATACCGCTCAAAATCTCTTGTCATAAAGAACAGAAGGCTTTCCTTTGATTCCGAAGCATGGGGACCGATCGACCGTTCTCTGTCGGCAGGTGGTCTGGTGTGGAGAGTAAATGTATTCAAAGGAGACTGGAAGGTTCCGGCAGCCGAGTACAGGAGCTGGCTGTGGAAGGCATACCGTCTCGAAAGAGAAGAGTCGCGACGTCCCGAATGGATGAAGGATATAACGATGGCTGTGTCCTGGTGTCCTTCCGATAAGGCTCTTATGGACGCGCTGGCGCAGAAGGTGGATCCGAAAAAGGTACTGCTTCACCTTCCGCAGTGGCGTAATAACGGCTATGACCAGTGTTATCCCGATTACACGCCTTCTCAGCGTTTCAGAGAATTCTTTGAATATGCGTCAAAGCTGGGATTCCACTGCGCGCCACACGCCAACAGTGTGGATATGGATCCGTCAATGCCCGAATACCGCTATGTGCAGGATTTCAAATACCGCGAACTCGAGAGAGGGACGCTTCCGGGCTGGGGATGGAAGGACGGAAAAGTACTCGGAACTCCCGCCTCGAATAAAGCGCTGGATGAAAACCGGGACGCAAATGTAATGGTAAAAATTCATCCCGGACTCGCGCTGTGGAGAAATATTCTTGCCCAGCGGATAGACGAAGCTCTTGCCGCACTGAATTACGGTACAGATACGGTATTTATTGACGTTACTCTCTGCTCATGGAATCTCGATAACTGTCTGGTGGATAATACGACTTCCATGGAAGGAATGAGCCGTCTCATTGAACACATACAGTGTCTGAACGGAGGTCTTGCCGTAGGAGGAGAGGGATTGAATGAAATCACCATGCAGCACCTTTCCTTCGCGCAGGCGCACCTCTTTGACAGCCATCATGCGACAAGACCGGGATTGGAAAGATGCGGATGTCCGCTTAATGATTTCATTTTCGGAAAGCTGACGAGAACGATAGGCTATGCAAATCTTTCCGGAAGAAACGAAGACGCTGTTCTGCGTGAACGTATACATGAGGAACACGGAGCTATTCCGACAATAACGGTGGGCAGCGCGGATGAGATACTGCATCCCAACGCTGAGATCGAGAGAATACTGCGTCTGGCAAACGAATAACGAAAATTCGGCTTTGCTGCGGCACTGATACGTCAGAATAAAACAGAATTCTGTTATCGCAGGAGTGAAAAATGTCTTTATCGTGTGTATTTACTGATTTATTATTTAAGCCTTTTCCGGATTCTCCTCTGCCGTCCCATATAGACAGGATGATGTCGCTTCGCAATAAGACTGTATGTATTCAGGCAGTCATGAGAACCGACGAGCTTTCCGACAATGCCGCAGATGCGGATATATCTCTGATGTGCGCTTTGCCTTATGAAATGTATGAGGTAGTATGCATTCCGGTCATGCGTCCAGCCTATGACGGCAGAGACGAATACTATCTCCGCACCGAGCCGGGACTGTACCCCGATCCGCTTATACCGATTACGGATAAAGGTATTCTGCGTATACAGCGCGGAATAACAAAATCGGTATGGATTATCGTTAATCCGGAGTCGGAAACGGTGGATCCGGGAGATTATGAGATAACGTTTTCGGTCAGAACCGGAAACGCGGAAGCTTCCGCGGCGCTGAAGCTTCACGTTATAAACGCTATTCTGCCGAACGAAGGAATCCATTATACAAACTGGTTCCACTGCGACTGTATATGTGACGCTCACGGCTGTGAGATGTTTTCAGAGCGTCATTGGCTGATTCTCGAAAAATATCTGAAAATGTACGTCCGTTCAGGCGCGGATATGGTGCTTACTCCCTGTTTTACCCCTCCGCTTGATACTCCGGTGGGCGGAGAAAGAATGACGGCGCAGCTTGTAAAGGTAAAGAGAAGAGAATATAAGTACACCTTCGATTTTTCATTGCTCGGACGCTGGATAGACCTTTGCAGATCGGCAGGGATAAAACTGTTCGAGCATTCGCACCTTTTCACTCAGTGGGGAGCTCTGCACGCGCCGAAGATTACCGCCGATACGGAAAACGGCGAAGAGATAATATTCGGCTGGGAAACCGACGCTCAGGACGAAAACGGAGAATATGCGCGTTTTCTCAGAGAGTATCTGACGGAACTGGTAAAGTATCTAGACGGACGAGGGGATCTCGGACGTTTCTGGTTTCATGTCAGCGACGAGCCGTGGATAAATCAGCTTGAGGCATACAAAAAAGCAAAATCCATGATCGCGCCCTATATAGATGGGTGTACTCAGTTTGACGCGCTGACTCATCCCGAATTCATGGATATAGCCGATGTGCCGATTCCAATAACCTCATCGCTGGATAAGTTCCTGGGCAAAAAAGAAAATCTGTGGACCTATTATATAGGCAGTACGTGCTGTTCCGGATATTCAAACCGTCTGATCTCCATGCCGGGAGCAAGAACGGAAATACTCGGTTTACAGCTTGCTGCTCACGATATAAAAGGATTCCTGCACTGGGGATATAATTTCTGGTATACGAGACTCAGCGAAAGACCTATAGACCCATGGCGTTCTCCTGATAACGATGTTTTCTTTGCGGGAGGCACCTCCTTCATGGTGTACCCCGGACGGGACGGCTATGACGGTCCGGTGGCTTCGCTCAGGTTATATATTTTTGCCGAAGGTCTGAACGACGCAAAGGAATACAATATGCTCAGAGAGCTTATCGGCAAAGAAAAACTTGCCGAAATCTGTCCCGAAATATCATTCCATACAGTACCTGATGACAAAGAAATGAGAGAATTGTCTGATAGAATCCTCAGCGCGATAAGCATCGCCGTTGATGGCAATACTGAAGAATAAAAAACGACTGCCGGAATCCGCAGGGGTCCGGCAGTTTTGAGTGTCTGCA
Organism: Eubacteriales bacterium; assembly: GCA_045627165.1. GTDB lineage: Bacteria > Bacillota > Clostridia > Oscillospirales > CAG-272 > JAZQNC01. Next base: position 451 of record JAZQNC010000234.1, on the reverse strand, counting down.
ATGCTGTCAGCATCCCAGACAGGGCTGGTCAAATTCAAACAACGCTTCGTTTATCGTGAATATGTCGTAAATCTCGTTCTGAATGAAGTAGCGTATGATTTTGTCGAACGCAAAGCTTCCGGACAGCGTAAGACCGGCTGACGCAAGCAGATCCTGTGTTTCGTCTATATCAAGTCGCAAGGCAATGGCAAAGGCAACGGCTGTCTGCTTCGACGGCTTATAGGTCTGGGGATTGCAGCGGATTTTGGAAAAGGTTTTCTTGTCCACATTGGCTTTTTTGTAGCACTCGGTGTCCGTCATACCGCGTATGTCGATCCAGTCAAAGAGCTTATAACCGAAAGATTTATCCATCTCCTTCATATATTCCCGAAGGGTTGCGTTTGCGGAATTTTTCGCATCGGCCATGTCCGCGGCGGCGTTCAGACTGACCTGCGTACCTCTGATACTCTTG
>JAZQNC010000233.1:0-7052 GCA_045627165.1 Eubacteriales bacterium | reverse complement strand
TCGGCGCGGATATGAAAGGGTATCTGGTCGGAGGACAGTATTCCCGCCCTCTCCGCGTCGTCTATGTCGTGGTTCATATAGGCTATCCTGTCGGCGATCCTCACCAGCCTGCCCTCAAGGGTGTCCGCGACCATGTTGGTGTGACAGAGTATGCCGTTGCGCACCTCGTATGTAAGGTTGAGATGCTCGAGCTTTTCCACCACCCGCAGACTCTGACGGAAATGGGTAAACTCGGGATTGCAGCGTTTCAGCACTCTTTCGCCCGCGTGACCGAAGGGAGTGTGTCCCAGATCGTGACCCAGTCCTATAGCCTCGCACAGATCCTCGTTGAGCGACAGCGCCCTTGCCATTGTCCGCGCTATCTGCGTCACCTCAAGAGTGTGGGTAAGACGTGTGCGGTAGTGGTCTTCCTCCGGCGAGAGGAAAACCTGGGTTTTGTGCATGAGGCGGCGGAACGCCTTGGAATGAATGATCCTGTCCCTGTCGCGCTGATATTCGGTGCGCAGCCCGCATTCCGATACAGGCTCCTCTCTTCCCCTGCTTTTGCAGGAAAGCGAGGCATAGGGCGAAAGAAGCCCGCGTTCACGCGCTTCAAGCGTTTCCTTTACGGTCAAACCGTCTCACCTCCGTATCATGCCGTGCCGAAAGCAAAAAACAAATCTGTACGAATATACTCCCTTAATGCCGGAAATACTCTTTTTGCGCGCCGCTTAATTGAAAACAATATATGAACCAAAGCCGCCGGGCTTCAAAGAGCCGCATCAAAAAACATAATCCATGCTTCATGTTCTTCTTGACAAAGCGGACATATTGAATTATAATCAGTCTGTACATACATTGAGATTAAAACCCTTTTATTCAGGAGGTAAATAAATGAAATACACGGTAATATCCTCTGCGGAATACGCTTATCCCGACAGATTCGAATACGAATCCTCGAAGAGCTTTGCCGACGTCTGCGGAGTAAAGGGAGGATATGCTTCCTTCCAGGTGGTGCTGAGCGACGTGGAGAGCGAAGATATCGCGGTCGTATGCGAGGGCTTCGACGCGGAGCTGTATTCGCTCTATCCCGTTCTGGTGGAACGCAACTTCATGCTCGACAACACCCGCACCGAACACTGTCCCATCCGCGAGGCTCCCTATATGCTCTACGACGCTCTCATGCCATACAGAGGAAAGCTCAAGGTATCGGAGGACACAAAGGCTGCCGGACTCTACATCGCCATACCCTTTGCGAAGGACGCGAAGGCGGGAGCGTATGAGGGAAAGCTGAAGGTCGGAGAGCTTGAAATTCCCGTTAAGTACGAGATTTTCGACGTGACGCTTCCGGAGGAGAGCCTGAAGATCATTCAGGGCTACTCCAGAAACTTCGAGCAGTATCACGGGGCAAAGCCCGGCACGGCTGAGTTCAGACGTCTCGACGACGAGTATTTCGCAATGCTCCGCCGTATGCACCAGAACATGATGTATGTCGGCGGCGTTGAGTGGAAGGAGGTTTCTCCAAACAAATACGAGTTCGACTTTACCGGTCTTATAAACGAGATAGAAAGCGGACTTGCCCACGGCATGAAGTATTTCGACGGTCCCTCGGTGGGCTGGAGAAAGAGCTGGCACGAATCCACGATCTTCGTCCGCGGAGACCTGCCCTCCATGAGCTATGAGGGCTACTGCTACCTTACCCAGTATCTTCCGGCTCTTCACGAGGTGCTTGAAAGCCGCGGCTGGCTCGACATCTTCATGATGGGCGTTGCCGACGAGCCCAACAACGAAAACTGCACCGAGTTCCGCGCCCTCTGCGGACTTATTCACCGCATTGTTCCCGACATAAAGCTCATCGACGCCATGTCCTACGGCAATCTTCACGGCGCGCTGGATATATGGGTGCCGCTCAACTCCGAATACAGCCAACACCGCGAGCAGATAGAGACCTTCCGCGAAAGCGGCGCGGAGATCTGGCAGTATGTGTGCTGCGCTCCCCGCTGGGACGGCTATATCAACCGCTTCATGGACTACGCCCTTCTCTGCACGAGAATGATGCTCTGGGGCAACTACAAATTTAACCTCACCGGCTATCTCCACTGGGCGGCAAACATCTTCCAGAACGGCATATCCACATACAATCCCGGAACCGAATACCATCAGGACCCCTTCACCAACAACGTTCCCGAGCATCACAACACCGACTCTGTCACATATCTGTCGGCAGGCGACACTCACCTCATCTATCCCGGCGGCTACAAGGGCAACGGCGGAAACATACAGGAGCCCTGGCCTTCCATACGTCTCGAAAATCAGCGTGAAAGCGCGGAGGAATACGAGCTGTTCAAGCTCCTTTCCGAAACAGACAAGGCAAAGGCGGATGAGATCTGCGCGAAGTGCTTCCGCGATTTCAACGACATAGAGTACAACGTAAACGTATTTGACCAAACCAGACGCGAGCTTTTCACCGCTCTCGCAAACAGATAAAGGAGACAAAAAATGCCGAGAATCAATTCGCCGTATTCGGGCAGACCGGCGGTCTGCGATAATTTCGTTGACCTCTCGCCCTGGCAGGATGACAAGACTGTACTGAAAAACCCCCACAAGGGCTGGTACTGGCACTTTATCGACAACGGCTACGGACGCGAAAATTACCGACAGAATCTCACACCGGGAGATCACATGGAGGATTTCCCCGGACTCAACCACATCTATCTGCGCTTCGACTGGGGAGACATAGAGAAGGAGGAGGGCGTATACGACTGGTCGTACATCGACTCCATCATGGATGAATGGGGAAAGGCCGGATATAAGTTCTCCTTCAGAATCTGCACCTACGAGGGCAGCGGAGAAAACGAACAGCTTATCTACGCCACGCCGAAATGGGTGTACGAAGCAGGAGCGAAGAGCATATCCCTCTCCGGCGGAAGACTTGAGCCGGTATACTCCGACCCCGTTTATCTCGAAAAGCTGGAAAACTTCATGCGCGAATACGGACGCAAGTTCAACAACGATCCCCGCGTTGAGTTCATCGACATAGGCACCTTCGGTACCTGGGGCGAATCCCACACCTGCAACGGCTCCGAAATAATCTATCCCAACGAGGTCATATACAGACACATAGACCTTCACGCGAAATATTTCCCCAACAAGATACTTCTGCTCAACGACGACATGGTGGGACACCGCGGAGTATGCGGAGAGGATTCCAAGCGCGCCATCGTTGAACACGCGAGAAATCTCGGCTGCGGCGCGAGAGACGACTCTATCTGCGTTTCGGGATATTCCGCATGGTTCGGCTACAACACCATCCGCTCCCCCTATTTCTTCGATCAGCTCAGCTATGACGCTCCGGTCGATCTTGAATTCGAGCATTACACCAACGTTCTGGGCAATCCGCAGGTATGGCGCGACGGCTTCCCCTTCATCGAGGCGCTGAAGCGCACCCACGCCACCTACGCAGGCTTCCACGGCCGTCCCCGTCCCTGGCTTGAAAAGCAGTACTGGATAACCGAATACCTTGCCAACCGTCTCGGCTACTGGTACTTCATCGAGGGCTACCGCTGCACCGAGCTCAGAGCGGGATATGTCAACTACGCCGACGTGTATTTCTCCAACAGAGGCTTCTCTCACTGCTACAACGACTTTTCGCTCAATTTCCGTCTCGTGGACGTTCAGAGCGGCACCGCCTATTATACCGATTCCCTTCTCAATCGTGTATGCGGATGGGAACCCGAGGAAATGGTGCGCGAACATGTCAAGCTGGATCTGCGCAATGTTCCGGCGGGAAAATACACTCTCGAATGCGGCATAAGCGAGGCAACCGCCGAGGGAGAAGTACATATTCTTCTCGGTATGCAGCCCGAGCTTTACGACGACGGCTGGTACAGACTGGGAGACTTTGACGTAAAATAATATGACCGATATACATGAATACCGCTTTGACTTCTGCGTTGTCGGCGGAGGTCTGGCCGGAATGTGCGCCGCGATAGCGGCGGCAAGACACGGAACGAGGGTTGCGCTTGTACAGGAACGTCCCGTGCTGGGCGGCAACGCCTCATCCGAGATAAGAATGTGGGTATGCGGCGCGTCGGGCAAGGGCAACCGCGAGACAGGCATTATCGAGGAAATATCGCTTGAAAGTCTGTACCGCAACCCCGACAAGCTCTGGCCGGTATGGGATTCAATCCTGTACGAAAAGGTGCGCTTCGAGCCGAACATCGAGCTTTTCCTCAACTGCTCGGTATTCGACGCCGAAACCGAAAACGACAGAATAATCAGCGTCACCGGCTGGCAGATGACCACACAGCGCGTAATAAAAATATACGCCGACAACTTCGCCGACTGTTCGGGTGACAGTGTGCTTGCTCCCCTTACCGGAGCGATGTACCGTCACGGACGGGAATCCGCCGAGGAATTCGGCGAGGTGATTTCCGTGACCGAGGCCGACAGACGCACCATGGGTATGTCCTGTCTGATACAGGCGCGGAAGCTGGACCACCCGGTATCATTCATCGCTCCCGACTGGGCGCTTAATATGGACGAGGAACAATTCAGACGGCGCAAGCCCAGACTGGAATCCTCCTATGAAAACTACTGGTACATGGAGCTTGGCGGAGACGGAGACTCTGTTTCCGACAGCGAGGACGTGCGCGACGAGCTGATTTCTCTTGCCTTCGGAATGTGGAACTACATAAAGAACAGCGGAGAGTTCGACGCGGACTGCTGGCAGCTGGATTTCGTTGGCTTCCTTCCGGGCAAGAGGGAATCACGCCGTATGGTGGGAAAATACATGATGACCCAGAGCGATATAGTGAACGGCGTACTTTTCCCCGATACGATAGCCTACGGCGGCTGGCCCCTTGACGACCACGATCCCAGAGGCTTCTGGCATGTGGGACCTCCGAATACCTCGGTGCAGACCACATCCCCCTACGCCATTCCCTACCGCTGCGTATATTCGGCAAATATAGAAAATCTGTTCTTCGCGGGACGCAATATTTCCATGACCCACGCCGCCATGTCCTCGGCAAGAGTAATGGCGACCTGCGCGCTTCTCGGTCAGGCGGTGGGAAGCGCCGCCGCAGTCGCGCACAAATACGGCTGTACACCCGACGGAGTATATCTTGAACATATCGGAGAGCTGCAGGATATCCTGCTCTGCGACGACTGTATGCTCCCCGGCATAGCGAGAAAGGTCTCTCCCCTTACACAGAGGGCGGTACTTGCGCCAGAAGCCGAGATGCACCGCGACGGCAGCGACCGCCAGGATCCCTTCACCGCCGGAAAGGGAAAGCCGATCACCTTCGGATTAGACAGTCCTGAGGACACTCCTGCGGACGCTCCGCAGTTTGTCGAAAAGGTAAGAATAGTATTTGATTCCGACCTCGACCGCATAACCATTCCGGGAGACGTCTGCGAGCGTCAGCATACCATGCGCAGCAATGTCAATACGACATCTCCCACAATGACAATGCCGAAGACCCTGTGCAAGTCATTTATTGTGGAGGGAGTTGACGAGGAAGGCGAAACGATCGACCTGTGGGCGGAGGACACAAATATCTCCCGCCTCGTGAATATCCCTGTGGTGCGCACTCTTAAATCGGTGATCATCACTCCCCTCTCCAACTGGGGAGAAAGCGATACGACGAATATCTTCTCGGTAGAGATAATGTAATCCAAACAGGAACGATAAAACGGTAATCGACTCAAATCGGTTACCGTTTTTCTTTAACACACAAAAGTATATATCCTTGGGTAAACGTACCGCAGACAGAAATGCCGGATCAGGTCAGACGTTCCCGCGCAGATGAGAAAATACATATAAGCGGTTATCTTTTCAGTCCGTCAAGAACACTGTCAACTCTGTCTATGGCACGCTGAACCTGAGCTCTCGCCTCGCTTATCCTGTCCTGCATGACCCAGTCCGAGAGCAAACCGTCAAAGAACCAGTCGGCAAAGCCCCAGAAATCTTCGGTGGACAGGTCGATATTCTCATACTCCTCAATGTCACCCAGCTCGCGTCCGAAAACCCTGAGAGCCGCCTTCGCCTCCTCGATATATCCGGAGGCCTTGTCCATCTTCGAGTGCTTCGCAAGCGTCGAGATAATACCGCCGCCCAGCAGGTCGAAAAATCCCCAGTTCTTCGCACTGTCAAGAGCGTCGAGAGCGTTCACAAGACAGCTTCTCGCCCGTTCTCCGGCGCACAGCGCTTCCATGCGCTCATTGTCGCAATCGTATGACATTGTTTGTGTTATTTATACTCCTGTATATGTCTTTTACTTATCGGCTTCGGGAGAGGAATACTCTCTGTAATCGCCGATCGGCTTTCCCTTCTCGAAGCAGCGGGGCTCGCGCTCGGGGGCGGGGGTGGTATCTTCCTTTGTTACGTCGGTACCGACAGCGGCGGTCTCGCTGAATACCACGCTCTTGCTGACCATATCGACCATATCGGTAGGGATAATGATCTTCGCGGCGCGCCCGTCGGCGATGCTCTGCATAGCCTCATACTGCTTCAGACGGAGAACCGCCTCGTCGGCGCCAGCCTCGCGCAGTACTCTGATACCGTCTGCCTCAGCCTTCTTTGCCAGATATACGGCCTTTGCTTCACCTTCGGCGCGGGCGATGCGGGCGTCTCTTTCACCCTCGGCTTCAAGAACCACAGCCTGACGGTGACCTTCGGCTTCGGTGATATCGGCAGCCTTGTGAGCCTCGGCGAGAAGCAGAGTCTCTCTCTTTTCGCGCTCGGCCTTCATCTGCTTTTCCATTGCCTCCTGTATCTCTCTCGGAGGTATGATGTTCTTGAGCTCCACGCGGATGACCTTGATACCCCAGGGATCGGTTGCTTCGTCGAGAATGGAGGTCATCTTGGCGTTGATGCTGTCACGGGAGATAAGCGTTTCGTCAAGCTCCAGCTCGCCCACCACGTTACGGAGCGTCGTGGCGGTAAGGTTGTCGAGAGCGTTGATAGGGTCTACCGCGCCGTAGGTATAGAGCATGGGCTGAAATACCTTGTAGTATACCACGGTGTCTATCTGCATGATTACGTTATCCTTCGTGATCACGGGCTGAGG
>JAZQNC010000232.1:0-4463 GCA_045627165.1 Eubacteriales bacterium | reverse complement strand
TCATCGACTGGGGCGTACACTACCTCGATATCGTGATGTACTGCTCCGGCGACCCCACACCGATAACCGTATCGGGCAAGGCATATTCCAAGCTGGGCGTTGATATGCCCAACTACGTATACAACGGAATGTGGGCTGAGGACACAAAGGATCTCAACGGCACATACGACGTTGACGATTTCGTTACAGGCTTCGTCCGCACAAGCGGCCCCACCATCACCCTCAACGGCGCGTGGGCGCAGAACATCGAGAAGCCCGAGACCTATATCGACTTCCTCGGCACCAAGGCGGGCATACACCTCCGTTACGGCGGAAACTTCGACGTATTCGGCGCGAAGGACGGCAAGCTCTATTCCGAGACTCCCGAGATCCCCGCGGTAAATATGTTCAACAACGAGATAGCTTCCTTCCTGCGCTGCATCCGCACCGGCGAGAAGCTCCCCTCCCATATCGACATCAATATCAAGACCTCCAAGCTCATGCAGGGCATTTACGATTCCTCCGACCAGGGCAGAGAGATCGTATATGAGGACTGAACCGGCGATCCATCCTACCGTTTACCCGTAACCGAATAAAACAGGGCTGTGCGTCAGATAAGACGTGCAGCCCTTTTCGCGCCGTATTTTCGGAAAATATACGCGGATACCGTTGACATTGCTTCGGTATACCGTTATAATATATACGGAGGAACGAAATATGATCATAAATGATTATCTCAGGGACAGCAATATCACAAAATACCGTTTTTCAAAGAACTGCGGTCTGCCCTACGGAACGGTAAACGATATATGCACGGGAAAAACCGACATAGCGAGATGCACCGGCGAGACTCTGCTGAAAATCGCAAGGACTATCGGCTGCACCGTGGAGGACCTTCTCGGCGAAAGACCGGATATGCCGGGATATGACCTTGCCGGAATAAAGAAGCTGATCACGCCCATTGCGGAAAAATACAGGCTTAACGGCGTATATGTTTTCGGCTCCTACGCGAGGAACGAAGCCTCGGAGAACAGCGACGTCGATATCGTCATCGACCGCGAGGGCTCCGAAATACACGGACTGTTCGGCATGAACGCTCTGCTGGGAGAGCTTGAGGAAGCTCTGAAAAAGGAAGTGGACCTTGTCACCCTTCAATCGCTGCAGCAATCGGGAACCAATGCCGGATTTACCGAAAACGTCATAAAGGAAATGGTCAAAATCTATGGTTAACCGCGATAAAAGCATTCTGACGGGCATAAAACGATACTGCGACGACATCGCCTCGTTTATAGAAAGATTCGGCAGAGACTTCGGCACATTTACATCCGACAGAGCATATTTCAGCGCCATTTCGATGTGTATCCTTCAGATCGGAGAACTCAGCGGCAGACTCAGCGAGGAATACCGCGCCGAAACCGGTGAAAAAATCCCGTGGGTAAATATCCGCGGAATGAGAAATCTTGTCGCCCACGATTACGGTTCTCTTGACGAAGAGCTTGTGTGGGAGACCGCTTTATATGATATCCCTCATCTGCGCGATTTCTGCGCGTCCGAGCTTGAAAACATGGAATGACAAAGAAACTCTTCCTGCGTTTCGGTGTACAGCACCATGTGTACAGCACCATGCGCACAGCACCAATATATATGAAAATGCCGGACCCCATGGCCCGGCATATAATATTTTCCGATAAGAAACAGCGTGATCATATCCCCGCGGCGTTCCCCACAGCGTCATAGGCGGCGGAGGTGTCGGGAGCAACGACGCAGACCGTATACCTGCCGTAACGCTGAAGCATGGCGTTTTCGAGCTTGGGAAGCTCGGAGACATTGTAATCCTCGAACATGGTATGCTGAGCGTCGAGATAGGCGCGGATATTGCTCATACCCTTCTCCGCAGCTTCGTTGTCGGCAAACTCGCAGACTATCACCACCTCGGCAGTCGCGCCCGAACCGGCGTATGCCGCAATCCTGTCATAGCCGAAAACATAGCGCATCTCCGCGCTTTCGCCGCTGAGCCTGACGAGGCTGTCATCGAAGCTGACCGATGATGCTATGCTCCCGGCCAGAGCGTCTATATCGAATTCGTAAACCGCAATGCTCTCCTCCGCCTTTCCGCAGGAGAAAAGCAGGGTAAGCGCAAGCGCGAACATAATAATGAGCGAAACAGTCTTTTTCATGATGTTTTCCTTTCGTCGTCTCTTCGTCTTATAAGCAGGGACGCAGTTTCAGCCGATATGTATGGAAGCCATACCCTCGGATCAACCGATGTGTATGGATAGCCATACCCTCGGATCAACCGATGGTATGGCTTAACAGATAGCTGCGGACGGTGCGGCAGGTGCTGCCGTTGAGGTGGATGCCGTCGTTGGATTCGTCGTAGGAGAGCGTGAAGCCGTTTTCGTCGTCCGTAAGGCTCTCGGCGGCGTTGACAAAGGCGATACCGTCCTCGACGCACATATCGGCTATTGCGTCGTTGAGCCGCACAAGCTCGGCATTTGTGACCTTATATCTGTTCTCGGCGGCCTTGGCGTCGTTTACGGGGAGAATCGAGACGACGTATATCTCAGTTCCATCTTTCACTCTCTCCCTGAGAGCGGCAATAAAACCGCTGTAGCTTGCCTTGAAGGAGGAAGCGGGAGTGGCGTGGTCGTTGACTCCGAACCAGACGTAAACCTTGGAATATCCGTTCCATTTCCCCGCGAGAGAATCCAGCAGAGTGCAGTATTTCAACCCGCCGTCAGCCATGACCGGCATACAGACGGAGGTAAGGGCATTGGACGCGCCCAGCGCGACCTGCGCGGCACAGCCGTTTATGCCCATGAAATTGCAGAATCCCATGGTGCGTGAATCTCCGATAAAGAGAGCGTCGTCAAACCAGCTCAGCTCCTTCGGCTGCGACCAGCCGACCTGACCGCCGTATGACGGGTTCTGCGGACCCTGAGAATCGGTCTCCGCGTCGGTCTCGGTCACATAATCGGTTTCGGGGACTTCGGTCCCGGTTTCGGGAACGTCGGTTTCGGGAGCGTCGGTCCCGCTTTCGGGAGCTTCGCTTTCGGGAACGTCGGTCCCGCTTTCGGGAGCTTCGGCCTCTGTCACGGAATCGGTATCGGGGGCCTCGGCGTTTATCACGCCCGCGTCCTTTTCACGGAAGCCGTCTATCCCCAGTATCGTCGTGATCCGCGCGAACCTGTCCGGGCTGACAAACAGCACCACGTCGCCCAGAACCAGGGCGGTAAGTATCAAAATAAGGAAAACCAGCACTATGGTAAATCTGATATTGTTTTTCATCTTTCGCTTCTGTATTCGTCCCGCATAAATAAATCAAACCGTCTTCATAAATAAAAAAAGTGTCGTCCGACGCATAAAATTATAGCACAAAATTATGTCTCAGTCAAATCCGCCGCCCTCTCCGCGGGGCGGAAAATCACCTCTCCGGCGAAAAAAAGCAGTCCCCGAAAGGACCGCGCAGACCGCTTTTTATACTGTTTTGCCGTATATTTCCGCAAATTCCGAAAAGCGGAAAAGCGTTTTCGTGTATAAAGTCGTACATAATAAATTTACAAACCGCCGTTTTCCGCCGATTTTGATGAATTTTTCATTGTCTATACATTATCGTATTATGAATTTGAGATTATAAGCGTTATATAATAATTTTCTTGTCCGCTCCGATATTTCTTCAATCCGAACACCAAGACTTCCTCAAACACCAAACCCTCACCGCCCACCAAGCCTTCCCCTCCGGGGAAGGTGTCACGGCTTTGCCGTGACGGAAGAGGCGTAAAAGCCGTAAGAGCCAAAAGAGACGAAAGAACCGAACACCCGCACTACAGACAAAAGCCTTCCCCGAACATCAAGCCCTCTCCGAACACCAAGCACTCCCCGCCCATCAAACCCTCACCGACCACCAAGCCTTCCCCTCTGGGGAAGGTGTCACGGTTTTGCCGTGACGGAAGAGGCGTAAGAGACGAAAGAGGCGTAAAAGACGAAAGAACCGAACACCCGCACTACAGACAAAAGCCCTCCCGAAAAGGAAGGCTTTTGTAAATACAGACTCAAAAACAGAATAAAGCAGACAGTTAGATGCGCAGGGGCGCACGCATACGTTCCCCTCAGACCGTATACTCGCTTGCCGCGGTGTTTCCGCCGTGTCCGGTCCAGTTGGTGTGGAAGAACTGACCGCGGGGAGCGTCAACTCTCTCGTAGGTATGAGCGCCGAAATAGTCGCGCTGAGCCTGAAGCAGATTTGCGGGGAGACACGCGCAGCGGTATCCGTCGAAGTATGAAAGAGCGGAAGCAAAGGCGGGAGTGGGAACGCCGGCGAGCACGGCGGAAGCCACTGTCTTTCTCCACGCGGGAAGAAGCGAGGTCATCTTCTCGCTGAAATAGGGATCGAGAAGAAGATTCGTGAGCATGGGATCGCGGTCATAGGCTTCCTTGATCTTGCCGAGGAAGACGGAACGGATGATGCAGCCGCCGCGCCACAT
>JAZQNC010000231.1:0-10101 GCA_045627165.1 Eubacteriales bacterium | reverse complement strand
ATTCGGCGGTAAAGGTCTTTTTCGAGAATTTCATGTTCATGGCTACTCCGCCGATAAAATCACGGTGACACCATGATGTTGTGGACAGTATGGAAGCCGTGGGGCCGTTGTGCTCTCTTCCCTGGCATGGTCCCGAACCGTCGCCGAGAGGAAATCCCGCCTTACGTCCGTCGGGAGTTGCCGAAGTTACCGAGCCGAAATGCTCGTGCATTACCCAGCAGAATACGCTGGGCACGAGACGGAAGCCGGTCTTTTCATCGGAATATTTACGACATTCGGCTGCTATGTGGTCGGTGACAAGATTGAAATATTTGTCCACATCGGGGCAGTCGTTTCCGTATTTTTCAATGCTGTTGAGTATTTCGAGACGCAAGGTCTCGTTGTTTTCAAAGTTGGAATTGCAGATCTCCTTGAGCTGCGCGATAGTCATGCGCTTTTCGTCGAATACCAGCTTTTTGATGGCATAGAGCGCGTCCACAAGGTTTGCCACTCCGACAAAGCTCGGCATGATCCAGTCGTATCTTGCGCCACCTCTTTCTATGTCGAGTCCTCTTTCGATACAGTCGTTTATGAAGCAGGAGAGAAGGGGGTCCGCGCCTCTCTTCATTCTCTCGTTTCTGAAAGAAAGCTGTACGTCGAGATGTTCCTTTATCATCCCGTCAAGACGGGCGAAATACGCCTCGATAAGCCGGTCGAGAGAGTCATACTCCCTGTCCATGATATCGAGAAGTATCTGAGGCATATTGGTATAGGGACTTGCCACCCAGATATGGGACGCGGCTATTGGCGTGATCTCAACGCAGGTGCTGTGAATGTAGCCGTGTGATTCACGGGGAGTAACTCCGTAATCGACAAGACCTTCGCTGATAAGATCATCGTTGAATATTGCCGGGTGTGAACGTCCGTGAGAGAGTATTTCACAGGCTTTGGCGAGGTATTCGTCAGGGGTATCCTTTGACATACAGAGTCCCACCGAAGGATAGACCAGACGGATATCGTCTATTACCTGCATGAGCATCATGGTGAGCTCATTTGCCACGATTTTTCCGTCGCTGTCTCTGCCGCCCACCATATACCCGCTGGAAAGACCGCGGGGAACGCGGTTGTTTATCTGAATTGCCAGACAGTCGAGCAGAAGCTGCGCGGTATCATTGTCGATGGCTCCGGATTTTATGTCGTTTTCGTAGTATTTATAAAAATATCTGTCGGGACGTCCGAGCTGATACTGGAGTATGCTGTAAAATCTGAAAGGACAGAAGGAAACGCAGTAGGTTATGAAGCTCACCGACTGAACAGCCTCGTAAAAGCTTTCGGCGGGATATTTCGGAACTCTGCGGCAGATTTTCGCAATATTTACCAGCTCTGCGCGGGCTTCTTCGTCCGCGCAGCCTTCCGCTTTTTTCTCTGCGTGATCCGCGTACCTGTCGGCGAAACGGCACACCGCTTCGAGGCAGGTCCTGCAGGCGGAGTAAAAATCTGTCTTATCCTTTTGGCGGCATACGGACAGCTTACCGTCTATTCTGTCGATAATTCCGACTATTCCCTTTTCAAGAAGCAGGTCGTAATCTATGGTCATGTGGGAATCCTGACCGAAATGAGTGGCGATATTTTCGGCAAAGGGACGGAGCTTTTCATTCCAGTTTTTCGCTTCATCCTCCGAAAGATAATGCTGCGGCTTGCCCACGATCAGCTCTCTGTCGGAAATCACGGGAATAGTATTGTCCATCGCATAGGCGAAGGCGTCAGCGTAGCGCAGCTCAAGGCTGCCGAGCTTTTCATTCTCGATGTATCTGCAGTAAAACAGATAGGACATACGCAGATATGACACGTTCGGTGAAATCGCGTCCTGACGCAGCAGGTTTATTCTGGCGGTATTATCCATTTGCTCCGACCATCCTTTTCGTTAATTTCGGACTGACTCAGTTTATGTTATTCTCTTCCGTCCCAGCAGTATGTGCAGAGTTTGCATTTCGGGATTCCGAGAGCCTCCACCATATCATCGAGACGCTGATAGCTCAGCGTGGTGAAATGCTGGGCCTGACGGATACGCTCGAGCATGGCGGCGTATTCGGGGGTATCGGGATCCGAATACTTATCGAGCTTGGCGTTGGGATCGCCCTCAAGCTCGCCAATAACGCGGCGCGCGATAAGATCAAGATCGGATGTGGCGCGGGAGAAATTCAGATATTTGCAGCTGTAGAGAATGGGGGGACACGCAAGGCGTATATGCACCTGTTTCGCGCCGCTGTGATAGAGAAATTCGGTGGTCTCGCCCAGCTGTGTTCCGCGGACGATCGAGTCGTCGATAAGCACCAGACTGCGGTCGCGGATGAGCTTGTCTACCGGTATGAGCTTCATGTGAGCGATGAAATTGCGTTGGCTCTGCTTCTGGGGCATAAAGGAACGGGGCCATGTGGGAGTGTATTTGATGAAGGGACGGGAGAAGGGAACGCCCGATTCGTTGGCGTAGCCTATCGCGTGGGCCGTACCCGAATCGGGAACGCCGGCAACGCTGTCTGCTCCGATATCGCCGTCGCGGCGGGCAAGCATTCTTCCGCAGCGGCAGCGCATTTCCTCAACGCTTACTCCCTCGTAGCAGGTGGAAGGATAGCCGTAATACACCCAGAGAAAGGCGCAGATCTTCATTTCCTCCCGAGGCTTTTCGATGATCTCGCAGCTTTCGGCGGTGATGAAGTCTATCTCGCCGGGACCGAGCTCACGGTAATTTTCATATCCCAGATTGAGGTAGGCAAAGGATTCAAAGGTAGCGCAGTACGCGCCCTCCTTGTGTCCTATCACCATCGGTGTGCGTCCGTGAAAATCGCGCGCGCAGTATATTCCTTCGGAGGTCATGATCATCATTGATATCGAGCCCTTGATAAGGCTCTGGGCATATTTGATTCCCTCCGGAATGGAGTCGCAGTGATTTATCAGCACCGCGCAGAGCTCTGTGGAATTGATGACGCCGCCGCTCATTTCAAGAAAATGAGGAGTGCCGTCGGCAAAGGATTTTGCAACGAGTTCGTCAATATTCGTTATGGTTCCGACGGTAACAATGGCAAAATTTCCGAGATGCGAGCGAAGGATTATCGGCTGGGGGTCGTTGTCAGAAATACAGCCTATTCCGATGTTACCCTTCATTTCTTCAACGTCGTGCTCAAACTTTGTGCGGAAAGGTGAATTCTCTATATTGTGAATCGCCCTTTCAAATCCTGTATCACCGTACACACACATGCCGGCGCGCTTCGTGCCGAGGTGAGAATGATAGTCAGTTCCGAAGAAGAGATCAAATACACAGTCGCTTTTGGATGCGACTCCGAAGTAACCGCCCAATGGAATAATCCCCTTTCAAAAAACAGCTTGTCTGTGATTGTTTCTTAAATAATATAACTTCCGTATTACCTTGACGCGAAAGTGATCTCCGCCCTGACTCCGGCGGGAAGATGAGCTTCCTTTCTCGTTCCGTCAAGACGGTATCCGAGGAAGTCCTCGATAAGCACCGGAACCGGACCTGTGGCCCATGCGTGACACCAGCTGGTATTCCATTTCTGGTCCTTGCCCCACGCCTCCATACAGGTTGTCGCGCCCTCGCGTATCATATTCAGCCATGAATGGTCGCTGTCGTTTACGATGAGCGCGTAGGCGTCGTCATATCTTCCCATCCGGCAGAGAGCCTTGAGCAGGAAATATGCCATGTAAACTCCGCAGCACAGCCCTCTTGCGATAAGAAAATCTCCGACGCTCTTCTCATATCCTTCGGGAACGAGACCGTAGAAGGCGGGAATCACGTTTGAAGGAAGAGCGGTGTGTACTGTGGTTTCCGTATCGGTATAAAGTCCGAGCTTTTCGTCAAAGAACGCATTGTTGAAGGCTTCAGTGAGCTCTTCCGAGCGTTTTTCTGCGGATATGCCGAGTATTCCGGCGATCTGTTCGGTCTGCCTTACGCAGCCAACGTAGTAAGCGTTTATCACGTTGTGACAGCCGGGACCTATGGGATTGGTAAGCTTGAAATCGTAGCCGTCGCGGAGGTTGTCGGGCCAGTCCACCAGATTCCATTTTCCCTTTACCGTTTCGAGAAGTCCGTCCTCTCTCTCATACTGTCTGAAATAATCCACGATGTTCAGACAGGCCTCATAGCACCTTGCGAGAAAGTCTCTGTCGCCGGTGGCTTCGTAGTCGCGGAGCGCGAGTATGGGGAACTGGAGCGAATAATCGGCGATCTCCTGCATCAGCGAGCCGGGGGTTACCGCCATGATGCCCTTGCAGATGAAGGAGGATTCAAGCTGATTTGTTATCGCCTTGCGCATCATGTAGGGGTCTCCGGTGAGCCACAGCTGGGATGCGCTGGTTATGGTCATGTCTCCCGCGTACTGTCCCTTTTCACGGCTCGGACAGTCCATGTATATCTCCTGCGTACCGTACTTTATGGTGTTTTTGCACAGTCTGAACACATCGGCAAGCCTTTGGTCGTCGGTGCTGAGAGTGCAGTAGCCGTCGTCGAAGGCGTTATGACGCACGACTGCCTTGAATTCCTCGATCGTACAGCCGTCGCACAGGACCGTGGCATAGCGGAACGCCTTGTAGTCATACTGAACGTAGGCTTCGCCGCTGCCGTCAAAGATTATGCTTTCCTCATAGCGGCAGTTGCAGCGCATATTCCAGCGGGTGCGCATCGGATCGTTTTCATCGGTTTCCTCGCCGCAGTAAAGCTTTACCGAACATCCCGCCTCACCCTTTACTCTGATTTTAAGAGAAGCGGCGATCTCCTGTCCGAAATCATAGAACGACGCTCCGTTTTCGAGCTTTTCACAGGATTTCGGTTCAAGCTCATATATGTCAATCAGCCGCGCCGGACTGTCGGAGAAAACGTAGTCGGTATTTGTCTTTACAGAGCAGGGCTTTACCTCGGCCAGAGTCTTTTTCTCTTCGCGCAGGTCGATATTCTCCATGTACTGAGTGTCGTAGCCGGTCTTAGGCCATGCGGGAGAACTGCTTGCCCTCGCGTATACAAAGCTCTCGTCGGAGCAGCAGACAGGCTTTCCGCTCTCGGTCACGATATCGAATACCGCGCCCATGCGCAGGTCTCCGCTGTTCCATACCCTGTTTATCAGCCCCTGATAATACACGTCGAGCATGATTTCGTTTCTGCCGCTGACGAGATATTCGCTGATGTCCTTGCTGTTCCAGCAGTAGTCGAAATAATATCCGGGCGTGGGACCCTGACAGACGAAAACGCCGTTGATATAGAGCTTGTAATAATCGTCCGCGGTCAGGTCGATATGTACCTTCTCGCTGCCATCATAATCAAAGCTTCCGGTAATGACCATACGGTAATTGCGGAGCTCGTCGGGATGGGCGGACTTTACGTCCCGCTTTTCCTGCTCGCGGAAAAATACGTCTATTGGCTCAAGCGCGGCAAACTCTTCGGCGCAGAGCCACTTTCCTGTAAATGCGTGCATATTTTTCACCTTAATAATCTATCGGATAATCAGTAGAGCTGATATTTCTCTTTTATCGAAAGGAATTCTGCACATTCTGCGGCGCATTTTTCCAGATATTCCGCCATATTTCCGGTGTTGACTTCACCGGTGCGGAGCTTTTCGCACCCGAAAAGATGATCGAGGAAAACGCGGGTGGTAAACTGTTCGGGGTACATTTCCCTTATGGTGCAGAACGCGGCGAGACCTACCTCAAAGGGTCTGAAGCTGTCACGGTCGGTTATATGAAGCTGCAGCCCGCGGCACACCTCGCCCTGGAATTTGTGGAAGGTGGGAGTAAAGCAGGCTCTTCTGAAAAGCACTCCCTCAAATCCGAAGGAACGCATTCTGTCGCACAGCGCATGCTCGTCGATCCACGGCGCGCCGAATATCTCGAAGGGATGAGTGGTGCCTCTGCCCTCGGATACGTTTGTACCCTCGAACAGACAGGTGCCGAGATAGACAAGCGCCGAATCGACTGTCGGAATATTCGGAGAGGGCGAAACAAAGGAAAGCCCCGTATCATCGAAATACATATCCCTTGTCAGACCGCGGCAGGGAACGACGTGAAGCTCGCAGCCGACGCCGTGTTCGCTGTTGATGTATTGAGCGAACTCGCCCACCGTCATTCCGTGTCTGGAAGGTATGGGATACATTCCGACGAAGCTCTCATAGCCCCTGCGCAGGATATTTCCCTCGGTCCTTCCGAGAGATACGGGATTGGGACGGTCAAGCACTATCATTGCCTTTCGGTCGCGGGCGCACGCCTTCATTGAATGTGCGAGGGTGGATATATAGGTATAAAATCTTGCGCCCACATCCTGTATATCGAATACCAGAGCGTCAATATCGGCAAGATATTCGGAGGACGGAGTCACGTTTGCGCCGTAGAGAGAATAGACCGGGAGACCGCTTTCCTCATCGGTATAATTTTCATCGTGAGAGCCTGCCTGTCCGGCGCCGTTGAGCCCGTGTTCGGGAGAATAGTAGGCGCGGAGGTCAAAGCTCCCGCGAAGGACATTGCCCGTCTGGTTGAGATTTCGGTCAAGTCCGGTAGGTCCTGTGATAAGACCGAGACGGAAGCTTTTCAGAAGGTCGGCATACTGACCTTCGTTTACGCGGTCAACGCCGCAGAGCACATTATTTTTCATGTTCATAACTCAGACCGTTACAAGCCACTCGATGAGGTCGGTCTGCTCATACGCGATGACCCAGGAATCGTGTCCCACGCCCTCGTAATAGAATTCCTCGACGTTTCCTCCGGCTTCGCGCAGACGGCGAGCCATTTCCTTCGTGTTTGTCGGAGGAACGACGGTATCAGCGAGACCGTGATAGCAGCGCACGGGAAC
The DNA here is from genome assembly GCA_045627165.1 of Eubacteriales bacterium. GTDB lineage: Bacteria > Bacillota > Clostridia > Oscillospirales > CAG-272 > JAZQNC01. The sequence goes on along the minus strand of JAZQNC010000231.1, from coordinate 3,275 downwards.
ACCGCGCAGCTCTCCGACTTCCCATGAGATGCCGCCGCCGCATACCGGAGCACATGCCGAGAGGATATCGTGATGACGGATACCGAAATCCCAGCTTCCGTAACCGCCCATGCTCAGACCTGTAACGGCGATATGTCTGCGGTCGATATTGTATTCTTCGACGATCTTCATAACCAGCTCATAAAGAGAGGTGGAGACTGTGTTCCATACCACGCCGCACGGACACTGGGGCGACAGCGTGACCACTCTCAGTCCGTGATAGTCCGGATCCGCGCCGAAAAGCTTCGGGATGCCGTGGACCCGCACAGTGTCTATGTTGTCTCCTCTTTCTCCCGCGCCGTGAAGGAATACGATGAGCGGAAGGCTTTCCTTTGCCGCGTCAAAGCCCGTCGGAACGGTGAGAAGATAATTCAGCTTTTCGGCTGAGGGCTTCTGAGGTATATAACTTTCTTTTTTTATCATGATACACACTCCCGTATTCTCGGGCTCATTCGGACAAGCCCGCATTTAACAGAAAATAATAATCCATCGTAACTGTAATCCTGTACCATTATACCACGGAAAGATTAAAAAAACAACAATAAAAACGTAAATTGCCCTCCGGAAATTCACGGAACGATTATTACATAATGTTATTGCATAATGTTATTGCATAACTGGAAATTTTGTGATACAATGTCTGCCGTGAAAAATGATACTGAAAAAGTGAGGTAATAAGTAATGAAAAAAGCCGCAGTATTTCTGATTGTGCTTGTCACGGTGTTTATGTTTGCTTCATGCGCGGTAGGAGATTCCGCCGAACGCCATGACATCGTGATACTGTTCACCAACGATATCCATTCCGGAATCCGGGAAGGGATAACTCTTGCCGGAGTTGCGGAATATAAGAAACGCATCGAGGCTGTCACACCGTACGTTGCGCTTGTTGACTGCGGTGACGCAATAGAAGGCTCATATCTCGGAACCGTGTCAAAGGGTGAGGTAGTTGTTGACGCAATGAACGAGGTCGGTTATACCTACTGCATATTCGGAAATCATGAATTTGCCTACGGAATTCCGCGTCTGAATGAGCTCACCTCAAAAGCACGCGCAAAATACCTGTGCTGCAATATCACATACAGCGGTACTGAAGAAAATGAGCTCAAAAATTACGTTCCATACGATATTGTGCGGTACGGCGGCAGCAAGGTCGCTTTCATTGGCGTTTCCACTCCCATGACGCTTACCACGGCAAATCCTAAGGTGTTCATGGAGAACGATAAACGTGTGTATGATTTCGCAGGCGGAAACGATGGACAGAATCTCTGCGATGCGGTACAGAAAACGGTCAATGACGCGCTGGCTGACGGAGCGGACTATATAATCTGTCTTTCCCATCTCGGCATATCAAAAGAGGACGCGCCCTATTTTTCCACCATGCTCGCAAACGGGACCGAAGGAATAGACGTTATACTTGACGGTCATTCCCATTCGCAGTTTGAATATTTCAATACTGTAAATAAAAACGGAGAGCCTGTCGTCGTCGCGCAGACGGGTACTCAGCTTGCCTCTCTCGGTCAGCTCGTGATAACCTCCGATGGGTTGATTACCGTTTCGCTTGTTTCGGACATCACCGAAAAGGATGAAGAAATCGACGCAAAAATAAACGCTCTCGTGGAAAAGTACGGTGAGCTTCTGGAAAAAGCGGTGTTCAACAATACCTTCGGCCTTTCGATAAGAGATGAGAACGGAGTCAGAACGGTAAGAAATACCGAAACCGCTATCGGAAATCTCTGCTCCGACGCGTTCAGGATCATCGGAAACGCTGATATTGCCTATGTAAACGGCGGGTCTGTCCGCGACAGCCTTCCCGAGGGAGAGGTAAAGGTATCGGATATTATCGCGCTTATGCCGTTTGCCAATACTGCATACAATGTCAGGGTAACGGGAAGTGAGATCGCGGATATGCTTGAATACTGGACAAAGGAAGCGCTTCCCGAAACGGTCGATTACGAAAACAATCAGCCCATAGGAGAGTTCGGCTCCTTTCCGCAGATGTCCGGAATAAAATTCACCCTCGACACCACTCTTCCGCCCTGCAATATAACTCTGACCGAGGAAGGCGACCTCATTTCCGTGGATGACGGACAGAGACGTGTCAGCGATATCATGATTCTCGAAAACGGAGAGTATGTTCCGATAGATATGAATAAGACCTACACGATGGCGACCAGCGACTATGTTGCCGTCAACGGAGGAAGCGGAATGCTTCTGTTCCTTGCCGATCATGAAACCGAATCGGTTGGAATTCTGGATTATGACTGCCTTATCAGATATATCACCGAGAATATATCGGCGGATCTGTCACGGTACGCGCAGCCCGAGGGCAGAATCAGCTTTATTCGCTGACACTGTACCCAAAAAGAGAACATCGAAAAAAACGGTGTTCCCTTCTGCCGGAATGTATTGAATTTATTTCCCGGATATATTATAATTACACCGGAGTCGAAAACCGGGAGTCAACGGAACATGAGACAGCCGGGACTGCGGACGATAACGTAAAACGGCGGAGAATTATGAGATGAAATATACCGAATATCTGAAAAAACGAGCCGTCGAGGTGCTCGATGGATGCGTGCTGAAGGGCGCGGACGGCTGTGACCTTTACACGCCGGACGGATACGGAAACTATCCGGCGCTCTGGACCCGTGATTACGCCTATATGGCGGAGAATGCGGGCGATCTTATCCCTTTGGAAAAACAGAAAGCCTGTATCGAATATCTGATGTCGGGAGTTCGCGGATCTGACGGATGGATTCCCGACCGTGTGGATGCTCACCGCGGATTGCGATATACAGCGGGAGACGACAGCTTTCCCGGATTGGAAAATCTGGACAACGGACCTTTTCTCGTTATCGCCGCGGAGACTTATCTGTCAAAGCTGAAGGACGAAGAAGCGGAAATGCAGTTTGAGGAGTGGAAAGACATACTGTGCGGAGGTGTGGACTGTCTGCCGGTGGACGAAAACGGTCTTGTCGTGAACGTCACGGATCCCCCTCATTCTCCCTACGGCTTTACCGACTGTATATGCAAGACCGGAGCGCTTGCTATGGAGAGCCTGCTGTTATGGCAGGCTGACGGGATTCTTGCGTCCCGCGGCGCCGGCGAGAGGTACGGCCTGCGGAAAAAGAAGGCGGAGAGCGTCTTTGCCGACACGTTCAGCGACGAAAGCGGTATGCTTCTGGCGGCGACCGGTATCGGACGGCAGATAGACGTGTGGGCTTCCTGTTATGCGG
>JAZQNC010000230.1:0-7814 GCA_045627165.1 Eubacteriales bacterium | reverse complement strand
GTATTCATCGGCTGAATCCGTGAAATTGCGTATGGAATTGTCATTATGAGGTTGACCATATCTACCGGGGGTACTCATCCAATTCCGATAACCTGTTTTGAGTGCTTCGGCAACAATCCTGCTGGGAACAATGTGATATTCCGGAGCATAGACTTCATGTGGCTGCTGGAAGATCAGCCGGTACCGGACCGCAGCACATTTGCCAGATTCAGGACGGGGAGATGTTCGGGAGCGTTAGAAGATCTGTTTTACCAGTATGTGAGAAATCCGGAAACGCTCGAAGAAACAGATCACGATGCCGTATTCATAGACGGGACAAAGATGGAAAACCGGAACAAACGATTTTTCCCGCCGGTATGAAAATTTTCCAAGAAAAATATTGACATCTTTCCCGGTTCATCGTATAATGAAGTGCAAAAGAAATAGAAAGGAAAATAGAAAAATGGATGAGAATAAGAGAATATTAAACGATGAAGAACTGGAAAAAGTGAACGGTGGAAGTCATCTCTCCTCTGACGAGGTGAAAAATCTCCACGCAGATCAGAAACTGATCATGGAGGATGATCTGGGCGTCGATATCGCGGAAGTGACCTACCTCAATACGTATGACAATCCGGGTCCTTTGAGCTTCCTGCGCTGCAAGGTCAGAATTGACAAGCTGTATTTTAAGGACAGCAAAGGTACTCTGAAACTCAGCTTTGGCGGAGAACCCACGGTACATGAGGGACAGGAGTTATATGTTCCCCGCTGGTACCTTGATTTTCCGGAAAGAGCATAGTGTCTGATAAGGGTCGAGATACATCCATAAAAAATATGTTATTGTAAAAGAAATATTACCAGAGGAGGAATAGCAAACTGCTTTTTCGCACGATTTCCCACCTTTCACACGATTACCATTAATGTGGACTCCGGGAAAACAACTTAAAACGCAAAAATGCCCAGGTGGAAATAACTCCATCTGATCATTCGTTTTTGCTTTCGTATGAAAGAAGCCGGATAAGCTCCCGTATCGTACCGCTTGGTCATAGGGTGTATGATGGAAGTGAGAGTATCGCAGGCTATGCGGGGGCGGGATTTCCCGTAAGTTCCCATAGCTCACCTTTAAAAATACCGCCGTTCAACAAAAAAACGGAACAGGCGTAAAGTCTGCTCCGACATTATATTTAATACTACACATTCAGATAATCCCAGCGATTCAAGTATTCATCGGCTGAATCCGTGAAATTGCGTATGGAATTGTCATTATGAGGTTGACCATATCTACCGGGGGTATTCATCCAATTCCGATAACCTGTTTTGAGTGCTTCAGCAACTATCCTGCTGGGAACAATGTGATATTCCGGAGCATCCATTCCATTAAGTGAGACAAAGAAATAAACAATGTGATCACCCTGCAAATCCTCATTTTTCTTTGAGAGTGTCCACTTCTTTTGCTTATATCCTGTTGTTTTCACCTGAATCGCAAACTGCTCATACGTATCGCGGTTGATAGCCAGAATATCAAAATCCCTGACATTTGATATGGGAACAGCAACGGTAAAGCCATGGCGTTCAAGTTCTCCGGCAACAAAATATTCACCGGCATTACCTATACTGATGTTCATACAATTCGGCATGATATACCTCCACTCAAAAAAGAACAGGCGTTGGGGATATGATTTTTAATCTGCACCTATCGGTATGAGTACATCCGAGCGGGAGGAAGCGATCCGAAACGGCTTCATTATGGTAAAAGAAATACCGTCGTTTGAAACCTGCATTTATTTATCAAATAAATCAGTGTTTCCTTAAAAATCTGCGGATTTGATGTCCTGACGTCCGACGCGGGTGTACATATAGTGGAAGTCTCCGGGCTTGTAGTCAAGGGACTCTACCACGTAAATATCGGAATAGCCGTGTCTGTGGACGCAGCTGAAGTCAAAGATCTCGCAGCGGACGATACGACAGCGCTGAGTAAAAAAGTAGAGGCCGTTACTGACGTAAACCTCGTCACCGCGATCAAAGATGAAGCGCACCTGGTCGGGGGAATCTACGATGTGCTCGTCGAAGTAGCCGCCTCCGGTCACCTTGTCAAGATTCTCTTCACTGATCACTTCGGGAACGGTGTTCAGGTTTTCTTTGTTTTCATTATTTTCATTATTCATGGTTTCGGTTCCTTTCTGCTTTTCATTTCTGATCCGGATCAACCGCTAATAGCAGGCGGCTTGATCATGCCTGTGTACAGGGTATAATCATCGCCGCAAAACTGTTTAGTACCCAGCACGGGCTTTCCGTTGTAGATGGTTACGCGGAACACATGAGTGCGTACAGTGTGAAAGGTGTATTCCAGCTCATATGAATCACGAAGCTCACCGTAGAACCATTCATCTTTGTCATCAGCTACGATGTAATAATAGCGTCCCACCACTCCATTGTACATATCTACACGGCCAACGAAAACGTCTGATTTGACGGAAGCGCTGTCACCGAGTTGGTTTCCTCCGGTCACCTGTTCCAGTTCGTCATTATTAAGCATGTTTTTCGATTCGTCATTCATTTTTTGTCTCCTTTGCGTATATTATCAAGATTGTCTTTGGTGGCATTTGACCTTTTTCGGTTCATACTCATTCAGTTACGCGAGTTTTCTGCTCGTATTTCCGTATTCCTCTTTGAGGGAGTTCAGTTCTTCTTCGCTTTCGCAGTGGTATTATACAGGAAAAACAGACGGATGCAACTATGCAATCCGTCCGCTTCACATCATTGGGTTGCTGATCCAACGATCTCTCTGCCGTCATGGAAGAGGAAACGGATTCGTAGAGCATCCCGCATAAAGAAATTACTCGATATAAAAATTTTGAACAGGGAAGAGGATTTGCAGTCCGAAGAGCACCGCAGAAATAATTAAAGAGAGACTGCAACAAAAATATAAAAGTGGATGTAACTGAAACCCGTCACATCCACTTGATATGGTTGCGGAGGTGGGATTTGAACCACACGACCTTTGGGTTATGAGCCCAACGAGCTACCGGACTGCTCCACTCCGCGATATATGGTGCCGGAGATCGGGGTCGAACCGACACGAGATTGAAGTCTCACGGGATTTTAAGTCCCGGGCGTCTGCCAATTCCGCCACTCCGGCATATCAGACACACCGGCTTAGGTTCCGTTACTGTCGCTCTCCCTTACCGTGCTTCAGTATTATACCATATATTATGCGTTTTGTCAAGAGTCTGCGGGCATTATTCGGATTATTAGCATTTTATTCACATTTGTCGGTATTTGAAGCTCTTACTCCTCTTCAAACATCATCTGCTCTATAAATGCATCACGGAACACAGCACTGTCGGAAAGCTCGATATATTTTACTTTTCCGCCCATTTTGTCCATATTTTCCCTGTGTTCGGCGGAAAGCGCGTACAGCACCGCACCGCTTCCGGCAGTATTGCCGACAGAAGCTGCCTTATCAAGCAGCCCGGGAGGAAGCATTCCGATCTTCGCGGCTGAATTCAGGTCTATGTGCGCTCCGAAGCCTCCCGCTATAAGCATACTGTCTATATCCTCTTCCTCGGTAGATGTATGGGCCTCGAGCGATATGATACCCGATCTTATCGCTGATTTGGCAAGCTGTACTTCACGGATATCCTTTGCTGAGAGATAAACGTTCTTCGTAAAATAATAGCGGTCATCCTCATCGTGTCCAAACAGCGAATTTCTTTCCGAACACATGTCCTCGTCCGGATATCCCGTTTCATCTATCACGCCAAGCTCAAGAAGCGCCGCCACGCCGTCAATAAGTCCCGAACCGCAGATACCCGTCGCTTCTCCGCCGCCTATTACCTTGCATACGATATCACCGTTTTCAACTCGGATATGACTCAGCGCGCCCTCAAAGCCGCCCATACCGCACTCGATATGCGCGCCCTCAAACGCAGGCCCCGCTGCCGTTGCGCAGACGGTTATGCTTCCGTCGGCATGGCAGAGAGCCATCTCACCGTTTGTGCCGATATCTATGAACAGAATATTCTTTTCCTTTCTGTCCGCTTCACACGCCGCGATACCGGCGCATATATCTCCGCCCACATAGGCGGAAAAGCATGGCAGCAGCACCGCTTCCGCATCATCCGCAAGGTCTAGTCCGATTTTCTTCGCTTTGTATTTATTGCCGAAAAGCGACGACGGAGTAAACGGAGCGTTTGCGATGCCGCGCGGATCGAGATGCGCAAGCAGATGCAGCATCGTCGTGTTTCCGGCAATAACGGCGGCATTTATGCTCTCCGCAGCCACACCAGATTTTGCTATCGAATCATTTATCGCCACAGCTATCAGCTCTCCCTGGCGGTCAAGATTACCGTAATCGTCTATGACAGCGCCGATTCGTGATATAACATCGGCTCCGTATTCGCGCTGAGGATTTTCGAATGAATCCACGAATACCGGATTGCCTGCCGAACTGTCTAAAATATACAGAGCGACGGTCGTCGTTCCGATATCAACGGCAAGAATATTTCCGCCGCACATAGGAGAAAGACTGTATTCGGGCATTTTTCCCTTGATTTCGATCACAGCGCCTTCACCGCCGTACCTGCTCACCTCTGCGCTTCCGTATATACGGCACATGCAGGAAAGGCGCACACCCTTATCCGCGTCATCACCCAGCATGAGCCTTTCATGCTCTGACATCGGGCTCAGATCGCCTTTCGCGTACACACGGCATTTGCCGCAGCGTCCCTTTCCGCCGCAGGGCGCGTTTTCCACCGTCCCCGGCGCATATATATGAACAGCCTCAAGCAGGCTCATTTCATGATCGACAGTTATAATTTTGCTCATCATCACAACTCCGTATCTGTTGAAGTTTGAATATCATGACAATATGATAGCAGATTTTTGCCGTTTCGTCAAGCATATATTCTTTATTTGCTCCGCGCTCCAAATCAAAAGGCAGCGACAACCGCTGCCTCGAAAATAAATGCTTAAGCCATGAGCTTGACCATGACCGCCTTCTGTGCGTGGAGCCTGTTTTCCGCTTCGTCAAAAATCTCGTTTGCGTGAGCTTCTATGACCTCCGCGGTTATTTCCTCTCCGCGATGAGCGGGCAGACAATGCTGAACCATGCAGTCGGGCTTCGCTACGGAAAGAAGATCGGCATTGACCTGATAGCCTTCGAATACCTTCCTGCGTATCTCTGCTTCGCCTTCCTGTCCCATGGACGCCCAAACGTCGGTATAAATCACGTCTGCGTCCTGAGCAGCTTCCTTGAGATTATCGGTAAGCAGGAACTTGCCGGGATACTTCGCCGCAAAGTCAAGAACCTTTTCCGGAGGACGGTAGCCTTCGGGACAAGCCAGAGCAACGTCCATACCCGCCGTAAGACAGCCAACGGTAAGCGAATTCGCCATATTGTTGCCGTCGCCGATAAAGCAGAACTTACGTCCGTCAAATCCGCCCTTGTATTCGCGTATCGTCATGAGGTCCGCCAGCACCTGGCAGGGATGAGCGTAATCGGTAAGTCCGTTGATTACCGGGATCCCGCTGTACTTTATGAGAGCCTCGACCTCGCTGTGAGCGTATGTGCGTATCATTATTCCGTCAAGATAACGTCCGAGAACACGGGCGGTATCTTCCACCGGCTCGCCGCGGCCTATCTGAAGGTCACGGGAAGAAAGGAAGAGAGCCTGACCGCCAAGCTCATACATGCCGGTTTCAAAAGAAACACGGGTGCGTGTGGAGGACTTCTGGAAAATCATTCCGAGAGTCTTGCCCTGAAGTGAATTGTTTGCGATTCCGTTTTTACGTTCAAATTTAAGCTGATCCGCAAGGTTGAGTATATCGAATATATCGGACTGGCTGAGATCAGCCATTTCAAGAAGATATTTTTTCATTCGCGTTCTCCGTGATTTTTCGTTTTTTCTGTTGGCGATTATCTAAGCGCGTTTATGAGTATATCACAGCCGTATTCAAGCTCTGTGGAGCTTATCGTCAGCGGAGGAAGAAGTCTTACGGCATCCTTGCCCGCCGTGAGGACAAGCAGACCGTCGTCAAAGCATTTGTGGAGCACGTCCTTCGGGGCAAGATCAACAGCGATACCGAGCATAAGGCCGGCTCCTCTTATCTCCTTAACATGAGCAAGGTTTTCCGCTTCGATTCTCGAACGGATATACGCGCCCTTCGCCTTGACCTCATCAAGAAATCCTTCGCTTGTCAGCCTGTCAAGCACCGCTATCGCGCCAGCACATGATACGGGATTCCCGCCGAAGGTCGAGCCGTGCATCGAAGCTCCCATCGTATCGGCGCATTTTTCGGCACACATAAAAGCTCCGATAGGAAGACCTCCGCCAAGTCCCTTTGCCATTGTGACGATATCCGGCTTTATGCCGAGATTTTCAAAAGCGAAAAGACTGCCGGTTCTGCCGATACCGCACTGCACCTCGTCGAATATCAGAAGAATGTCCTTTTCATCGCAGAGCCTGCGCAGATACTGAGCGTATTCCGTCGGCATTGAATACACACCGCCTTCGCCCTGTATGGGCTCAGCCATGATAGCGCATACCGTTCCGTCCGCTGTCGCTTCGTCAAGAGCAGATGTGTCGCCCATATCCACATAGCGGAATCCCTGAGTGAAAGGATCGAAGAAATGATGGAACACGTCCTGACCTGTTGCGGCAAGCGTGGTTATCGTGCGTCCGTGGAATGAGGAATTCAGAGATATGATATTGTATCTGCCCTCGCCGTATCGGTCAAAGCTGTACTTGCGCGCCGTCTTTATCGCGCCCTCATTCGCTTCCGCGCCGGAATTGCCGAAGAACACCTTAGACATACCCGAAAGAGTACAGAGCTTCTCGGCAACCGCAGAGGTTACGGGAGATATGTAGTAGTTGCAGATATGCTGAAAACGGTTGAGCTGCCCGGTTACGGACGCAACCCACTCGTCGTCGCACCATCCAAGGGAATTCACACCTATTCCGGAAGTAAAATCCACATACAGCTTACCGTCTGAATCGGTAAGCGTCGCGCCCTTGCCGGAAACCGCGGAAAGAGGAAGCCTTCCGTAGGTATGCATTATATACTTATCGTCAAGCTCGGCCGCCGATTTTCCTGTTGTATCAAACAATGCCATAATTATTTACCTTCATCGTTCATTACTTTGTGAACATCGTACCAATACCTTCATCGGAAAGCATTTCGAGAAGGATGGAATGAGGAATACGTCCGTCAATGATTACTGTCTTGTCTATACCGCGTCTGACCGCGTCAACACAGCAGTTGACCTTCGGGATCATTCCGCCGCTTACGACCTTGCTGCGGATGAGTCCCTCAACCTCGCCGACCTTTACCTCGGGAATAAGGGTATCCTCGTCGTGGGGGTCTGTGAGAAGTCCGCGGATATCGGTAAGAAGAATGAAGTTCGACGCTCCGAGAGCAACGGCTATCTTTGCCGCAGCCGTGTCCGCGTTGATATTATATACGGGAGAGTTGTTTTCCTCAAAGGTATCGTCTCCGAGAGCGACAGTGGATATTACCGGAATATATCCCTGTGCGAGATTGGCATTTATCAGAGTAGGGTCAACGCTCGTTACCTCGCCGACATATCCGTAGTCGTTTTCGCCGTCTTCAAGGCGTTTTGCGCGGATCATACCGCCGTCTATTCCGCAGAGTCCTACTGCGCGGCCGCCCAGCTTTTCAATACGCTTTACAAGGTCCTTGTTCGTCTTGCCCGCGAGAACCATCTGAACGATCCCTATCGCCTCTTCATCGGTGTAGCGAAGTCCGTTGACGAATCTGCTTTCCTTGCCGAGGCGCTGAAGCATATCTGTAATATCGGGACCGCCGCCGTGAAC
>JAZQNC010000229.1:0-6294 GCA_045627165.1 Eubacteriales bacterium | reverse complement strand
GCCTGCGTGGACGGCCCGGATTTTGACGGACATGAGGTGGATTTCGATGAGCTCATTGCCCGCAACCGAATGTACCGCAGGCAGGAAGAACACGCCTGCAATCTTCTGAAAGCTGAAGAGGAATGACGCCATGCCGAATATGCAGAAAAATAAAACTCCCGCCTTTGAGCAGACGCCTTCCGAAAGAATACACAACTGGAATGCGGTAACAGGGACTTACACCGATGAAGAGGCCGTACTCGAAGCAAGCCGCTGTCTGAACTGCAAAAATCATCCCTGTACGGAGGGTTGCCCCGTTTCGGTTAGGATTCCGGAATTTATAAAGTGCATCGCCGAACGCCGCTTTGACGACGCTTACGGCATAATAAAGCTGACCAACGCGCTTCCCGAGATATGCGGCTGCGTATGCCCGCAGGAAAACCAGTGCGAGGGGAAATGCGTCCGCAGCTTAAAGGGAGAAAGTGTGGCAATAGGCCGCCTCGAAAGATTTTCCGCGGCAAGAGCGGCGGATTCCGAGGTCGTGTCGGAAATCGCTGACGCTAAAAACGGCGTAAAGGTCGCTGTGGTCGGTTCCGGTCCTTCGGGACTGAGCTGTGCCGGAGAGCTTGCGCGAAACGGTTTTGACGTTACGGTATTCGAAGCGCTTCACAGAGCCGGAGGAGTTCTGGTGTACGGTATACCGGAATTCCGTCTTCCCAAATCCATAGTTGAACGTGAGATAAGGAAGCTTACCGATATAGGCGTTAAGATAGAGCTTAATACGGTTATAGGACGCACGGTGACGATCGACGAGCTCTTTGACGAGGGATACGAGGCGGTGTTCATAGGAAGCGGAGCCGGAACTCCCATGTTTATGGATATACCCGGAATCAACAGTCCCGGCGTTTTCTCCGCAAACGAATATCTTACGCGCATAAATCTCATGAAGGGCTACGATGCGAAATCCGCCACGCCGGTGCCCGAGGCGAAGACTGTCGCCGTGATAGGCGGCGGAAACGTTGCCATGGACGCGGCGCGCTGTGCCGTGAGAATGGGAGCGAAGGTCAGCGTGGTATACCGCCGCGGCGAGAAGGAGCTTCCGGCAAGAGCCGAGGAGGTCGCTCACGCCAAGGAGGAAGGAATAGAATTTCTATTCCTGACAAATCCCGTCTCGATAAATACCGATGAAAAGGGACAGGTCTGCTCCATGACCTGCGTTAAAATGGAGCTGGGCGAGCCTGACGCAAGCGGCCGCCGCCGTCCCGTGGAGATCGCCGGTTCGGAATTTGATATCGGGCTCGATACGGTTATCATGGCTCTCGGAACCACACCCAATCCGCTTATCCGAACTTCTACACCCGGTCTTGATACGGATAAAAAGGGCTGTATCGTGACCTCGGACGGTGTTACCACCACAAAGGAAGGCGTGTTTGCCGGAGGAGACGCAGTTACCGGAGCGGCGACAGTGATCCTTGCAATGGGTGCTGGAAAGCAGGCTGCCGGAAAGATAATGGAATTTGTCAATTCAAAACATAACATATAAGAGGATATATCATGAACAGACTCAGTATAATTCTCAATGCCGCCGTGGATATGGTCATGCTTGCGGCTGTAGTTGCCGTCTGTCTTTTTATCACAAAAAAGAACACATATTGAAATGCAATTTTATACGATAAAATACAACAACAAACCAATTCAGAAAACGAGGTAACGGAATGGAAAATCTCAAGCTCGGTATACAGCTTTACACGATGCGTCAGTATACGCAGAATCCCGACGATTACGCTTCCACAATGGAAAAAATGGCGGCGATCGGCTATAAGTACGCCCAGAACTCCGGTATCGGCGGTTCGGTAACTCCCGAAATAGTCGCAAAGGTATCGGCTGATACAGGTATCAAAATCATTCTTACGCACACCGACCCCAAGCGTATTCTCAACGATACAGACGCTGTTATCGAGGATCATCTCAAATACGGATGCCGTGCGATAGGTATCGGCGGCGCGCCCTACGGACACGGATACGATGAGTATATGCGCTTCTTCGAGGATTACGCTCCCGCGATAGAAAAGATAAAGGCAGCCGGAATGGTATTTCTCTATCACAATCACCGTGTCGAATTTGAAAAGTACAACGGCAAGTACGGACTTGAGCTTATCATGGAAAATACCGACAGCGAAGGCTGCAAGCTCACCTTCGACGCTTACTGGGCAGCTGCCGCAGGTGTGGATCCCGCCGAATTTATCCGTAAATACGGCGACAGGATGTTCTGCACGCACTTCAAGGATATGGCTGTTCTCAAGGATCAGGTGCGCATGACAGAGCTTCTTACCGGTAATCTCAACTATGACGGTATCATCGCCGCCTGCCGCGCAAAGGATCTTATCTGGAACTTCGTCGAGCAGGACAACGTATATATAGACGCTTTTGAAAGCGTAAAGATCAGCCATGACAATATGAAGACCCGTTACGGCATGGACTGATAAATACGCGGAGGAATAGTTTAAAATGGCAAAATTCATACTGTCCGCTTTCGCCGACGAATACTCTCCCGTATTTGACGAGCAGATAAAGGGACTTCTTGAAAACGACGTTCACTATATGGAGATACGCGGCGTTGACGGAAAGAACATTTCCGACCTTACTCCCGACGAGGCAAAGGCTGTGCGCGCAAAGCTTGACGCGGCAGGCGTAGGAGTATCTTCAATAGGCTCGCCTCTCGGAAAGATAAGCGTTGACGACGCCTTCGAGCCTCATCTCGAAAAGCAGAAGAGAACGATGGAGCTGGCTCATATCCTCGGTACGGATCGTATCAGGATGTTCAGCTATTATATCCCCGCAGGAAAGACGCCCAATTCCTGCCGTACCGAAGTGTTCGACCGTATGGGAAAGATGCTTGACGCGGCTAAGGCTGAGAATATCATCCTCTGCCACGAAAACGAGCGCGGAATATACGGCGATATCGCCGAGCGCTGCCTCGATATCCAGCGTTATTTCAACGGCGAGATAAAGTGTGTATTCGATCACGCGAACTTTGTCTGCTGCGACAGCGAGCCCTATCCCAAGGCTTACGAAATGCTGAAGGATTATATATTCTATATGCATATCAAGGACGCCACTACAGACAAGCACATGGCTCCTTCCGGCGCAGGCATAGGAAGAATACCCGAAACCATGGAACGTCTGAACGAGTATGATAAGACATATTTCCTTACCGTGGAGCCTCATCTTCAGGTCTTCAACGGCATAGACAAGCTGCAGGACCAGGGCGGCAAGGACGGAGTCGTATTCAATCAGTATTCCTCTCACGCCGAGGCCTTCGCGGCGGCGGTAAACGCTATAAGAAATATCATCAACGGTATCAACGGTTAAGTAATGCACAATGTAAAAATAGGCTGCTCGACGGTGGTTTTCCGTCAGCAGCCCCTTGAAAAGGCACTTTACGCCATAAGAAACGCCGGATTCGAATACTGCGAGACTCAGTCCACCGCGCCATTCTGTCCTCACGTTGACGTGTTCAGGGACGATCCGGTAAAGTTTGCCGACAGAGTAAAGTCGGAGGGCTTTCTGGGCGTGACCGCTCTCTGGACTCCCGACGGTCAGCTTCTGACCAACGATAAGTCCACAGACAGCGCGATCCGCGCCGTTGAGTGGGCAGGCGCGGCAGGTATCGGAGTTGTCAATATCGGAGACGGCTTCAAAACTCCGAATTTTACCGAAAAGGCGGCGACCGGACTTCTGAGGCGCAGAATGTCTCTTATCCTTGAAGAAGCCGCCAAAAACGGCGTTTATCTCGCAATTGAGCCTCACGGAACGTATTCGCTTACCTCTGAGGGACTGAAACGTCTGCTGAGTCTGGTGGATTCGCCGTGGCTCGGAGTAAATTTCGACGCAGCAAATGTGTACCGCGCCGGTTATGTGGAAACGAAGGACGGTTCCGCGGAATTCAAAGAAGCGGAGAACAGGGAAAGCGAGCTTGACGTTCTCGAAGCCGTTGCGGAGAGAGTGGTTCATTATCACGTCAAGGACCTTGACGGCGACCGCAGATGCGTCGCGCTGGGCGAAGGTGAAGTGAAGAACGAAGACTGCATACGTCTGCTCAGACGGTGCGATTACATCGGTGCGTATTCGCTCGAAACCGAAGGCGACGACGAATACGACGCGGCCTGCGAGCTCTGCGAAAAGAGCTTCAGATGGCTCAGCGAACAGCTGGAAGATCGGGAGAAAGGCAATGCTTGAGAAACTGCGCGAGGTAGCGGAGCGGTACGAAAAAATCAAAGAAGAAATCGCCGATCCGGCAGTAGTGCAGGATCAGGAGCGTTTCCGCGGACTCATGCGCGAGCAGAAGCAGCTTACTCCCATAGTGGAAAAGTATAACGAGTACTGTTCGGTAAGCAGAGCCGCCGAAGAAGCAAAGAGCATGATGGACGACGATGAGCTGGGAGAGATCGCCGAGGCCGAATATTACGAATCCCGCGACAGGCTGGCAAAAATCGAGGAGGAGCTGAAAATTCTCCTGCTCCCTCATGATCCTGATGACGACAAGAGCTGTATCGTAGAAATCAGAGGCGGCGCCGGAGGAGAAGAGGCGGCTCTCTTCGCGTATAACCTTTACAGAATGTACACCATGTACGCCGAATCAATGCGCTGGAAGCATGAGATAATCAGCGAAAACGATACGGAGCTCGGCGGTTTCAAGGAAGTATCATTCATGGTGGAAGGAGAGGGCGCGTACTCAAAGCTGAAATTTGAAGGCGGAGTACACCGCGTTCAGCGCGTACCTGTAACCGAATCCCAGGGAAGAATACAGACGTCCACCGTTACGGTGGCAGTTCTGCCGGAGGTCGAAGACGTCGAAATCGAGATAAAGGAAAGCGATATCAGGATGGAGACGATCAAGAGCAGCGGAGCCGGCGGTCAGCATATCAACAAAACCGAATCGGCGGTTCGTCTAATCCACATTCCCAGCGGTATGATCGTGGAGTGTCAGGAGGAGCGGTCTCAGTACAAGAACCGGGATAAGGCTATGAAGCTGCTGCGTTCAAGGCTGTACGAGGCCAAGCTTCAGGAACAGAACGACAGGATAACCACGGCGCGCCGCGCTATGGTAGGAAGCGGAGACAGAAGCGAACGTATCCGCACCTATAATTTCCCGCAGGGCAGAGTGACCGATCACAGGATAGGACTGACGCTCTATTCCATCGAGGACTTTATGAACGGCAGGATCGGCGGTATGCTTGACGCTTTGATTACCGCGGATATTGCGGCGAAGCTCAGCGCCGGTGAGTAAACACATTTATCCGTAAATTATTTTCGTGTCCGGGTGTCCGCCTGAACACGAAAAGAAAGGTCAGAATATATGAAAACAATAGTGCTTGACGCAGGACACGGACAGTTCGGCAATGCCCATACCTGCAGCGAAGGATTTTACGAGGGTACACAGAACTTTATTCTTGCCGGATACCTGAAGGAGCAGCTTGAGGCTCTCGGCTACAGGGTACTGCTCACGAGAAACGACATCACCGACGATCCCTCACTCGAAGAGAGAGGAAAGCTTGCGGGAGAGAACAATGCCGATATGTTTCTGTCCATTCACTCCAACGCTCCCCCTTCTTCCTACGAACATGACGTATATATTTCCTGCCGCGGAGTAAATACCTATTATTCGCTTAAATCACCCGATGACAAGGAATTTGCGCAGAAACTCACCTCGGCTCTCGCTGAGTGCATGAATACAAAGGACAGAGGCGTTCAGACAAGAGAATATCCCGATCAGCCCGGAGTTGACTATTACGGAGTTATCCGCAACAGCGTGGCTTCCGGATGCCGTCACGCCTTTATCGTGGAACACGGATTCCATACGAATCCCGAGGATTCCGCTTTCCTTGAAAGCAGCGAGTGTCTTGCAAAGCTTGCGGTTGCAGAAGCAAAAATAATATCAGAATATTTAGGAGAGTAAAATATGTCGAATTACGATGTTGCAGCTTATATCTGGCCCGCGTATACAGGCGACGAGCCGAGAACCCGTACTTTCTGGCCCGAAGGGATCGGAGAGTGGCAGTCCGTAAAGAATTCCGTAAAGAAATTCCCCGAGCACAACTGGCCCCGCAAGCCTCTCTGGGGTTATGTAAACGAAGCCGATCCCTATGTAATGCAGATGGAGATCGACTGTGCGGCAGACCATGACGTAAACGTATTCATTTACGACTGGTACTGGTTTGACCGCAGACCCTTCCTTGAAAACTGCCTCAACGACGGCTTCCTCAAGGCTCAGAACCGTAACAGAATGAAATTCTATCTCATGTGGGCAAACCA
>JAZQNC010000228.1:0-7663 GCA_045627165.1 Eubacteriales bacterium | reverse complement strand
TGGAGCTCTGCGAGAATGACAAGGGTGACGGATATCTTCTCTATGTAAAGGGACATTATCTGTATCCCGACGAATACATGGGCATAGGAATCAACTTTGACGAGCCAATGATTCTCAAAAACGCCGGAAGTCTCACCCTTACGCTTAAAGCCGACTCTAATATCGGAAACGGTAAAGTGGACGTTGTTCTCCGTCTGTACTCGACAGACAACGGAACACCCTGCACCGTCTCCTACGAAGGCTGTTATGAAGGTCTGAGCAGCGGCACTCTATCCTCCATCACATTCGATCTGTCCGCATTTTCCGGAGCGGTCGAAACCGCCGACGTGATGAAGATATGGGTCCGTCCTTCCGATATTTCGGATAATCTCGGCACAGACTGCGGATTCTATATCCGCGACATTTCGATCAAGGGCAGACACGGTTTCAGTCTCATGAATATCGTAAAGATATTCTTTACCGCGCTTGCCGCCGCTGTTATAATCTGTATCATCACGATCATCATCATGCGTATCGTCAACACCACCCGCAGCAAAAAGCGCAGGGCAAGAAGAAGACGCATGGTGAGAAGATGACCGCATAATCGATATACCAATCAAAAAGGCTTATCCCACGGAATTTTCCCGCGAGGATAAGCCCTTTTTTGTTATTCAGCTTTTGAGAAGCGTTTCTTCTTCTTCTGTGAGATAGCGCCAGCCTCCGCGCACAAGGGTCCGGTCAAGCTCAATACCGCCGAAGCTCACTCTTTCGAGAAATTCGCAATGGTTTCCTACCGCGGCAAGCATACGCTTCACCTGATGATATTTCCCCTCGGTAAGCGTCAGCAGTCCCTCACGCTCACCGGTTTTCTCGCATTTTGCGGGAAGCGTCACATATCCGTCGTCAAGCTCAACGCCCTTTTCAAGTTCATCGACTCTTTCGAGAGGTCTTGCGGTACGGAAATAATATACTTTCTCCGCGTGATGCTTCGGAGAAATCAGTCTGTGAGCAAGCGGACCGTCATCGGTGAGTATGAGCAGACCGAGAGTGTCTATATCAAGTCTTCCGCAGGGAAAGAGTCCTATGCGGCGCAGTCTCTCGGGGAGAAGCTCAAGCACCGTCATCTGCCTCGGATCGTCGGTCGCCGAAATATAGCCGTCGGGCTTGTTCAGCATTATATATGTATGCTCGCGGTATACTATTCTTTCGCCGTCGAGAATTATTACATCTTTGTTCTCATCTATTTTCACCGAATTGTCGGAAACACAGCTTCCGTTTACGGTTATCCTCCCCTGCTTCGCTGCTCTCGCGCTCTCGCTTCGCGAAAGATATCCGGTGACGCTCAGAAATTTATCAAGTCTCATAATCTTCCTGCTTTACCCTGCTTTATGTTGAAAAAGGCAATAAAAAGACCGTTCGGCAGAGCGGTCTGATTATCGTTTATTCAATTTGCCTTGTCATACTGGACCGGATCGGGATACCAGATCTTCTTAATATCCGCGCCCACGGCGGCGAGCTTTCCGGTAATATTGTCGTATCCGCGCTCGATATAATGGATATCGCCTATTTCTGTCTGACCGGACGCGGAAAGCCCGGCAATGATGAGCGCCGCTCCGGCGCGCAGATCCATCGCCCTTACAGACGCGCCGCTAAGCCGTTCTCCGCCATCAACGACGGCAATCCTTCCGTCAACCTTTATCTTTGCGCCCATACGCTTCAATTCATCCACATAGCGGAACCGTCCGTCCCACACGCTCTCGTTCAGCGTACTCGTTCCCGACGCTATGCAGAGAAGCGCGCACATCTGCGGCTGAAGATCGGTCGGAAATCCGGGATAGGGAAGAGTCTTCACGTTCACACGTCTGAGCTGACTTACGTTTGAGCTTACGATAACGTATTCGTCGTCCTCGGTAACCTTCGCTCCCATTTCCTCAAGCTTTGACGACAGCGATTCAAGATGCTTGGGGATCACGTTGTTTATCCGCAGACAGCCTCCGGCAGCGGCGGCGGCGATCATATACGTACCCGCTTCGATCATATCGGGGATAATCGCGTAGGTACAGCCGTGAAGCTTTTCCACTCCGCGAACCTTTATCGTGTCTGTTCCTGCGCCGCTTATCTTCGCACCGCAGTTGTTGAGGAAGTTGCACACATCGACAACATGCGGCTCACGGGCAGCGTTCTCGATTATCGTGGTACCCTTTGCCAGAGAGGACGCGAGTATGAGATTTATCGTACCGCCTACCGTATTCACATCGAAGAAAACGTTGTTTCCGATAAGCCCGTCCTCGGTAGTGCATTTAACATAACCGCCCTCGATGCTGACCTCTGCTCCCAGAGCCTCAAAACCCTTGATATGCTGGTCGATGGGACGGGAACCGAAATCGCAGCCTCCCGGAAGCGCCGCATAAGCACGTCCGAAGCGTCCCAGCTCCGCGCCGAGGATATAATATGAGGCGCGCATCTTGCGCACAAGATCCTCGGGAGACGAGCCGCCTCTTACATGAGAGGAATCTATTTCGACAGTATCGGCATTGATACGTCTGATACGCATTCCCATGGAGCTCAGTATTTCAAGCGCGACCGAAACGTCGCTTATATCGGGAAGCTTTTCTATCGTACAAACGTCGCCCACAAGTATATTTGCAAATATCACGGCAACAGCGGCATTTTTCATACCGCTTACTTCTATTTCCCCGTAAAGAGGTTTACCGCCGTTTATTATGATTTTTTCCATTATAATTATTACCTTAACAGGTTATTTTCGCACAATAACACTCATTGTGTAATTGTGTATTGTATCACAGTCAAAAGCAAAATTAAATAATATTTTGTAAATAATTAAGAATTCATGGACAAAAAAGCATTATTTCCCCTATTCCGCCACAGGACTGCCGTCAAGCATATCCCTTATGTCCGCAACAATCTCATTCGTACTGATATCGGTATACGTCATTTTCCACGCCGGAACAAGATACAGCTTGTCCTCGCCGCTGATATGCGAGACGGTATATACGGCCTCCATGGAGCTAATCTCAACTTCGCTTCCGCGGAGCGCGTCTCTTTCGTCAAACAGCGCGTTTATCTGATCGTACAGTACGGTGCTGTATGAGCCGAAATCGCTGTTAAAGAGAAAGCTTCCCGTCACATATACTATCGTTCCGTCGCGCATCAGACAGCTTCCGCTCATTCCGGATATCGGTATTCCATCAACCGTCTGACACAGCTCTGCAAAAACGCGGCTGCCGTCGGAGTTTCTGAAAGCTCCGGTACAGACGGTTTCGATCGCCGAACCCTCCGACGAGAAGCCTGTCAGTCTCCTAAATTCCCTGAGACAGCTTTTTACCGCTCTGTCGTCGCACGAAACCGCCGTTCCCCATTTGCCGACAGCCCCGCAGTACTCCGCTTCTTCATCGCTCCTTCCGTCGGAGCTGAAAACAAAGGATGAGATACCCTCCTCCGAAAAGTCGATGACCGTATCTCTTCCCTCCGAAGTAATTCTGATACCGTCTGCGATAAGATACAGGGTGAGGTCCTCGCTTTCGGAGCGCGGACCGGTATATGACATCATTACGGACGCGGCGCTGCGGTAATAGGTCTCTCGGTCCGGGAAAAAGTCAAATTCATATATCGAATAATCAGATCTCTCTTTCGGAATGACCTCCGGCGATATTTCAATACCGCTTTTTTCAAGCAGAGTCACAGTGTCCTTAATGACGTTATCGCCTATCACGTGTGTCTCGCTGTATAATTTCCGCAGTCTGATACCGACAAAGATATTTGCGGCGGCAAGCAGAGCCAGCGAAACCGCCATTACCCTCAGCCACCTCATCTGTCTCCTCCGACGGAATTACCGTCCTTGTCCGCAATATCGGTGATATAGCTCCAGTTCGCGGTATATTCGCCGTTTCCGTTTTCTTTTCCTATTTCATACGAAAGTACCATATTGCCCGCCGTATTGCCCGCGTCTTTCAGGTCTTCCGAAATTCTCTGCATGGCCCAGTACTGAGGATAGGCGGCATAGTAATTTCCCGACCCCTTTACGCACATGGCGTTCGCCTCTGCACAGATAAGTTTTCCGCCGCATATCGAAAAGCTGTACGCGACACATTCCTTTCCGTTATCTGTGATGCCGCAGTTGGAAAACGTATACACAAAATCCAGATTTACAGTGTCTGCGCTGCGCTTCACGCTGTTCAGTCTCACGCCGCATTCCCCTCCGAATATCTCCGGGTACATCATATCGAGCTTTTCTATTACCGAACAGCAGCAGAGAGCATAATCGTACAGTGTATAACCGCTGCCCGTATATCCGGTAATATCCGATATCGGAATACCTCCGTCAGCGGACGCGGAATATACTATCCCATCCGCGCCTGTGCGCAGCGTGCCGTGAGATTCTACATATACCTGTACATCTCCCGCTTCGGTATAGCTGTTCAGCTTGTTGGGATTATAACCGAACAGCTCGAACAGCCCCTCATCCGCGCCGCATACTCCGGGATTTATCAGACGAATGCTTTCGCACCGCTTGCCGTAATCATAGATGACCGCCGTACCGCCGAGCGTCAGCACATATCTGTCTTTCTCCGATGCGTCGAGATTGCAGAAAAATTCACATGGAGAGAAATTTGAGTTGCGGTAATAGGAGGCTATATCGTCAAGAGTATAGTCGGTTCCCGTCACATAGGACCATACCTCTCCGCCGTCCGAGCGTCCGACCGCGTTGAGCGAATACCTGCCGTCCTGTTTTTTCTCGTATATCAGAAAAAGCTCGTGGATAATACCGATATCTCCGCTGCATTCGCTCTGTGTGTCAGGACAGAAAAATGCCCTTATATAGTAGTCGGGAATATCTCCGTCAAAGCATAGGTAAACATAGCTTCCGTGGGAGGGACATCCCATCCACAGCTTGTCACCTTCCTCGACGCCGAGCTTTCTGCAGCTTCCGGTTTCGCAGAGCACGCTTTCAATATGCTTTTCAAGTGCAGAACAGAATATGTTCATCACGGCTTCGTCATCCGATATTCCGATAAATCCTCCGTATTCCTCCACGCGGAAACCGGCAAACACGGGAAGACACAGCGACAGATCATACCTGCTCTTTTCCCTTGCACCTCCGTGGAGCCGATAATATACGTTTTCGGGAAGCTCCTTGGTAACGTTCAGAGTGTTACGCAGCATCATCGACATATATAGGACCGACATCAGCAGCAGCGAAAAGGAAAGCAGCGCGCATACCGCCACGCATATCACCGTCAGTATCTTTTCGCCGTCGGGTTTATATTTGCTTTTCCCTCTTGTATGTAAAACGCTCATATACCGCTTCCTCCGGGATTGCATATCTTTGGAAGCAATATCGTCATCAGCGTGCCGTAGCCGACCTTGCTCTTTACATTTACCGTCCCTCCGTGGGCTTCGACTATCTCCTTGGTTATGGCAAGTCCCAGTCCTGTTCCGCCTTTTCCCGAAGTACGGGATTTTTCCACACGGTAGAAGCGTTCAAACAGACGCGCCATATCCTCTTCGGGAATACCTACGCCGTTGTCGCGGACATACAGCATCACGTTGTCGCCGTCCGGCTTGAGACGAACGTCGATTTTTCCTCCCTCGGGGGTATATTTTATGGAATTTGAGATAACGTTGATCATTACCTGCTCAATGCGTTCACGGTCTCCGTGCAGCATTATGCCTTCTCCGGCGTCAACGTTTATGGTATGACCGTGCCTGTCCGCCACCGTCTTCATAGCGCCGCATACCCGAAGTACCGATTTGGAATAATCGAAATCGGTCACGTTCCAGCGGGTACGGTTATTGTCGAAGCGCGACAGGGTGAGAAGGTCGTCGATAATGTGCTTCATTCTCTCGCACTCGTCCACAGCCATATTTATAAAGCCCTCACGGATAGAGCTGTCCATATCGGGATTGAGCTGTACCGACTCGGCAGCTCCTCTGATAATGCTGAGAGGAGTACCCAGCTCATGAGAAACATTGGCCACAAATTCGCGCTGAGACTTTACCAGCTCGTATCTTTCGGTAACATTGTGAAGCACCACCACGCAGCCGCTTCTCGTGGTGTTCTTCTCAGAATATCTGAGGTTTCCGATACTCATGTCAAATACCGATGAACCGTACTCGATATCGTTCAGACGGTATTCTCCGCTCTGCCTTCTGCCGCGAAGCTCCCGTATATATGCCGCCGCGTATTCCGCGCCCAGCGCATGGAGCATGGTGTCGGCGCTGAAGCTGTCGCTGTAAACATCGGCGAAGAGAGTGACGGCGCTTTTGTTGATATTCAGCACAGTTCCGTCGTCGCGGAAGGCTATGACCGCATCGTTGAGACAGGAGAATATGGTTTCGAGCTTCATGCGCTCTCCCGAAATCTCCTCCATGTTTGAGCGCAGTATCAGTCCCATATCATTGAAGGAATCGGTGAGCGTTCCTATTTCGTCGTTTGAGTGGACCTGAATACGGCTGAAATGTCCGTCCATAAGCAGCTGCACACCGTCAGTAAGGCGGCGTATGGGTCCTGTAATAGCTCTCGCAAGGAAGAAGGACAGCACTATCGCAATGGCTATTCCGAAGAGCACCGCTTCAAGTATCAGCAGAAAAAGCTGACGGCTCAGCCCTCTCATTTCCTCCTGCGTATCCTTGATATAGATTATGCAGCTCAGCTCTCCTCCGTTTCCGTGAAGCGCAACGGCGTAATCGCTGTAGCTTTCGCCCGGCTGAATGTCGGCGCAGTCGCTGCCGAGCATGGCCTGAATAATGTTCGGAGTGCGTACAAGAGAAGTACCCAGCTCCTCGTTGGAGCCGTCAAGAAAATCGCCGTCAACGTCCAGTATGTAATAGTTTCGGTAAACGTCTATACCCAGATATGTAGAGTAGGCTCCGAGTATGCTCTTCTGTTCGCTCACCCATCCGTCGCGGGAAAGCGTATTCTCAAGCTCTGTGCGGAGTCCGCTTTCAAAGCAGTCGTCAAGCTGCGCAACAAATTCTTCGGCATAGAAATTATATACCGAGCTTAATAGAACGGTGCCGACAACAGCCATTACCGCCACCATCAGCATGACGAATATCAGTATTATTTTGAAATACAGACTACGGTACATTGCTCTCTCCAAACGGACTGTCAGCTGCAGTAAATTTTATTTTACGAAATATCCGATACCTCTCATGGTAAAGAGATATTCGGGGTTCTGTGTGTCGCTCTCAAGCTTCTTTCTCATTCTGCTTACCGTAACGTCAACGTTCTGCAGATCTCCGAGATAGCTGTCGTAGCCCCACACCTTTTCAAGGATCTGTTCGCGGGTAACGATCTTTCCTTCATTCTGCGCGAGATAGCGCAGCAGCTCGTATTCCTTTTTGGTCAGCGGGATCTTCTCTCCGTCCTTTGTCACGGTAAAGCTGGTGGAGTCTATGACAAGCCCGCGTATCTTTATTATGTCGGGATCGGTTTCCTTTACCGAAGGAAGCTCGTTTGAGGAACGGCGGATATTGGCGTTGATCCTCGCCATAAGCTCCTTGATGCGGAATGGCTTGGTCACATAATCGTCCGCGCCGATATCAAGGCCGTATATGCGGTCTATCTCGTCTTCACGGGCCGTTACCATTATTATCGGTGTGGTAAGCTTTTCACGGATCCTGCGGCAGACCTCGAAGCCGTCCATTTTCGGCATCATAA
>JAZQNC010000227.1:0-6856 GCA_045627165.1 Eubacteriales bacterium | reverse complement strand
CACTCTCGTGTCTGACGCACTAAGACTTGAGGACAACGAGCGCGAAATGATCGAGCACATCGTGGTGCAGATGGAAGAGGAAAGCGGACTTGACCGTGCCGCGGCCATAGCGGATATGCGCTTTTCCTTCATTTCAGAGTTGTGTTCCGAAACGGTAGTCAAGCCCAAGGAAAGCCGCGAGCATATCAGGAGCGCGAAAATCGACAGGATTCTCACCGGAAAATACACCGCGATTCCGGCGTTTATTGCAATAATGGGACTTGTGTTTTTCCTGACATTTAACGTAATAGGAGCGTTTTTACAGCAGCTTCTGCAGAGAGGTATCGACGCTCTCACCGTTCTGGTCGATGATCTGCTTACCGCGACCCAGGTAAGCCCGACTCTTCAATCGCTTATTGTGGACGGTATTTTCAGAGGCGTAGGCTCGGTTCTCAGCTTTATTCCGATCGTCATAATACTGTTCTTCTTTCTTTCGATGCTTGAAGACAGCGGGTATATGGCGAGAGTGGCTTTTGTTACCGACAAGCTCCTGCGAAAGATAGGACTTTCGGGAAGAAGCATCGTTCCTATGCTCATAGGCTTCGGCTGCACAGTTCCGGGAGTTATGGCGAGCCGCACGCTGCCTTCCGAGCGCGACCGAAAAATGACGATTGTCCTTACGCCTTTTATGAGCTGTACGGCAAAGCTCCCGATTTACGGATTTTTCACGCGGACCTTTTTCCCGCAGTACAGCGGTCTGATAATGATAGGACTCTATCTTTTGGGAATACTGACCGCGATACTCGTTGCTCTTGTGTCAAAGGGTACGGTGTTCCGCGGTGAAGCTGTTCCCTTCGTTATGGAGCTTCCGAATTACCGTATGCCCGGAGCAAAGAACGTGATTCATCTGCTCTGGGAAAAGGCAAAGGATTTCCTGCAGAGAGCATTTTCTGTCATCCTTGTCGCAACCGTTGTGGTGTGGTTCCTCGAAACCTTTGATTTCAGGCTGATCACTGTTGCCGACTCATCGGACAGCATACTTGCCTCGCTTTCGGGACTGATAGCTCCGATATTCAGGATTCAGGGTTACGATGACTGGAGGATCGTCACATCGCTTGTTGCCGGATTCATGGCCAAGGAAAGCGTTGTATCGACACTGAACGTGCTTTTCGGAACGACCATAACGAGCGCGCTGAGCGCGGTATCCGCGGCTTCGCTTCTGGTGTTCTGTCTGCTTTATACTCCGTGTATAGCGGCGGTGACGGCAGTCAAACGTGAGCTCGGAGGAAAATGGGCGGCAGTAGTTGTGATAGGACAGTGCGTGATCGCATGGATAGCTTCTCTTGCCGTTTACTTTATCGGAAGCCTTATCGCGATGATATGACTGTAAGGAGAGGATTCCATGAATACAGCCACACTGATAACCGCAATTATAACCTCAGCCGTGATCTGCGCGGCGGTCATATCTGTTATCCGTCAGAGAAAACGCGGCGGCGGATGCAGCGGTTCATGCGGATGCTGCGGATGTACGAGCTGTCCGCACTGCGGTGAAAAGAAATAATACGCATAATTAAATCCGGCATATCAACTGAATCAGAGCTGTATGCCGGATTTTTGAGCTAAATCAGGTTTTTATACGTAATCATTCGGAAAGTCTTGCGTTTATCTCATCCTCGCAGGAACGCATGGCGAGAATCGTCTTTTCAAACAGCTCGTCAAGAGTCCAGCCCAGCATTTCGGCGCCCTTTGAGATAACGTCGCGCGAGCATCCCGCCGCAAATTTTTTGTCCTTGAATTTCTTCTTCAGACTTGAAACCTCAAGATCCTTTGTGCTTTTTGAAGGACGCATAAGAGCGCAGGCTCCTATCAGTCCGGTAAGCTCGTCGGCGGCAAAGAGCACCTTTTCCATGATATGAACGGGCTCCACATCACAGCAAAGCGAATAACCGTGAGAGCATATCGCGTGGATCAGTTCTTCACCGGCCCCTATTTCGGCAAGAAGCTCCGGAGCTTTTATACAGTGCTGTTCGGGATACTTTTCAAAATCAACGTCATGAAGCAGACCGACCTCGCTCCAGAAAAGCTCGTCCTCACCGAAACCGAGAGCATTGGCATACCATTTCATCACACCTTCAACCGTGTAGGCATGACGGAGATGAAATTCCTCACCGTTGTATTTTCTGAGAAGCGCAGCGGCGCTTTCGTAATCGACAACCTTAAACATAATCAGACTTCTTTCTTTGAAATAAGTAATTTATGCCAGTTCAATTTCACGTGCGGTAAAGGCGCAGCCGCCGCCCGTTACCAGCTGAGTAATACCGGCAAAGCGGTCCTCATGATCGAAATGCAGGTGACCGGCAAGTATTGCGCGTACAGGCTTGTCTCCTCCGCAATTTGACGCTATGTATTCAATGACCTCCGTGGTCAGCTCATTTGTCGTCTGCTGACGGCGGCGGTGATCTGAATAGCAGGCTGTAAGCTCGCTCGGTGTGCCGCAGAGATAAGCGCACTCACGCTTTCCGTCAGCCATGAGATAATCGTAGAAAGACCTTGTGTGGAGAGGAGTGTGCATCATAAGTATGCAGGGAAGAGAACAGTTCAGCTCTTTTCTCAGAAAATCGTACTGCTCGGGACGGAAATAGTAGTATCCGTTGTCAAGCGAAATCAGCTTGACTCCGCCTATCACCGTACTGTCGCAGTTTAGCTTGTCCTTGTACGCCGACTGAACAAGATCATAGCTGACGGCGCGGTATTCGTCGTCTTCCCAGGCTTCACCGACATACTGCGAAAATTCGTGATTGCCTACGGCAAAGAAATGGGGACATCTTCCCAGTTCGTTTTTTACGATGTCAAGGTTTTCGTAGGATACGAAATCTATGGCGTCTCCCGTGTGAACGAGAAGGTCGCAGTTGTCTTTAGAATAGTCAACGGAGATTTTGAGCTCGTTCTCATAATTGTTTCTGTTTCCGCCGAACTCGCCGAAGCGTCTGATCGCAAGGGCGTTTTTTCTTTCGTTGTCCCGTGAATCGGCATGGGAAATATGGCTGTCGCTTGTGTGGAGCAGCTTTATTTTCTTTCCTTCTCCGAGACCGCAGTCTATGCGGTTATATGTCAGCTTCATCTGTTATTCCTTTCTGTATTTGTTGCGGTAATTACAGAACCTTAACGATCCTGTCGGCGAGCAGATGCTTCGTTACCGGATGGATCATCTCGCGCTCACAGATATCCGCGCATTTGACAAGCTTTACTCCGGGTATTGTCTCTGCGGAAAGCTGAGCGCGCTGTATTGCGAGCCAGCCCTCGTCCGTGCGCGTGTCGGCGATCTGAATTACGATGAATCTCAGATTTTCGTCTCTGTCGGCTTCACGCCAGCATTCGATCATGGCGCGCAGCATTTCGAGATATACCCTGCCTTCGGCGGGAGAGGCGTTGCTCTCTCCCTGATACCATATCACGCTGTGGAAGGAGCAGGGAAGTATCGGTTCAAGCATTGACCTGTAAAGCATGGTCCTTCCGTTCCATCCGGCGTAAAGCGGATAGTGGTGATCTCCGAACAGCTGATTCGAAGGTATGTCGAACAGCGGATTGTCAAGCGCTTTTTCATTCATCCATGACTGAATCACCGATGCGCCCTGACAGGACACTACTATACCCACAGGATGCCCCGTGATTTTGCGGTATCTGATACCGATAAGATAGCCGAGCGCGGACCATCCGTTCACGTTCGTTTTGTCGCACTTTATCCAGCCGCTCTCGGAAGCCCAGCCCGGATTTGCTTCGGGTCTTGTCACACAGAACAGGCGGAGGAGATTATCGCTTTCGTAATCCGATTCGGGTGTTACTTCTTCTGACATTGTGAACTGCATGTTGGACTGTCCGGAACAGAGGAGAACGTCGCCGAAAGCGATATCGTTTACCGTAACTTTCCGGTTTCCGAAAGCGACCGTCAGCGACAGTCCTTCGGCACAATCATGCGCCGGGAGTTCGATTACCCAGCGGTCTGATCTGCCGTCAGGCTCACAGCTGCCGATACTGCCGTCAAGCTCCGCGGTAATGACAGCTCCGCGATCCTCACTGTCACACAGACCGAAAATGCGAACAGCTTTACCTGCCTGCAAAATCATTCCGTCTGCAAATATTTTTTCCAATCTTATCATGGTTTATAATCCTCTCAGCCTTTTTATTACCGTCTGTTTATTCAAACTTATCAACGAATTTTGTATACTGTCTTATACAGCTCTTTTCCTGCTTGGCCCATGCGGAAGCAAATTCGGTTTTGCACTGTGAGATAAGCGGAGAAACGATGTTGACAAGACCGTATCCTCCGAGATAAGTAAGGTTATAGGTTCTCGAAGCGAGAATGATATCGAGAGCGTGCTGGGTTTCCTCGTCGCGGGCATATTTTTCTTTGAGAGCCACATCAAAATATGCGGGCTTTACTGTCTGATAGGATGTGATCGCCATAACCTCGAGAACAGAACCGAGAAGCTCGTCGTCGCTGTAATTGGTGATCGGAATTACCATTATCGGAGAAGCCGCTCCGACGTGATTGTAGTATTCGCTCTGTTCCTCGTCGTATTTGGGATACGGAATTATGCCGAAATCGGAATTCATATCGCGTAAAAGCTCGATATTGCGGAGGATTATGGCGTATACATAGATTCTGTCTGCCTGGAAATAATTGAGTCCGGTATAGAGATCAAGACCGAGATACGCGCAGTCGCTGCCGAAAATGTCCGCCATTTTTACCAGAGCGTCCTGAATTTTTTCTGAATTGACGTTGAAATCAATCGCTCCGTCTTCATCAACGGTTTCGTTCATCATATCGCAGGAGAACACCCAGTTGTAGGTCATCGAGGCGGGGTCCTGAGCATAACCGAACAGGTCGTATTCGGGAGTCATTTTGCCGTCGCCGTTAAGGTCGTTGGATATGACCGTAACCTGTTCGCCGAATGTGTCAAGCGTCCAGCTTCCGTCAAAGACAAGGTCATAGATGCTTCCGAGGTTGTTGTCAACGGCAAGCTTCTTGTCGTAAACCATGGCGAGTGTGTCGTCGATTTCGCTGATAAGCATCGCTCCCGACATCATGTAGAGCTTGCCCTTGATGGTGAGATTCTTTACGGCATTCTGATTCCACCATGCCTGAGTCATATCTATGATCGGAATGTCATTCCAGTTGCGTGTAAGACCTTCCGAGGTAAATGTGGCGGCGGTTGCCTTATGCTCTATATCCACCACATCGTAAGCACCGTCATCAGATGTTATCGCTCTGCGCGCGTCCCCCGAAGGGCTGTTTGAAGGAACTGCCTTGATATTGACATTGAGCTTGTCAACCACAGCCAGATTGCGGGCATATACCGCATCGTTGATTATCTCTCCGATTTCCGCTTCAACGTATATTTCCTGAGTAAAGCGGTCTGTTCCGTTGATGCCTGTGGAAGGAGTGAGAAATACAAAATCCCTGCCGCCGAAATTCTGTGTTTCGACATTATCCAAAGGGTTGGGTTCCTCTGTCTGAGCTTCCGTATAAACCGGAATATCCGCATTACTCTGTTCGTCGCTCTCGTCCTTAGATTCAGCGCAGGATAACAGGACGCAGGACAGCATTGCCGCCGAAAGTATCAATGAAGTTATTTTACAGCATTTCATGGTTTTCCTCCTCCGAATATTGTTTGCATGGCGTAAACGTGCTTTATTTTGTGATTTTCGGCTCGCACAGCATTACCGTACAGCCTGTGCTTTCGATTGCAAGGGAAATATTTTCACCTTCATAGGCGCATCCGGGAATCATGAAGCTGTCACCCTTTTTGAAGGGCTCGCCGCAGATACTTCCTTCACCGTCAATGACCAAAACGCCGGTAAAGGCTGCGCCATTCCTATCGGTAACGAAGCTGCCCTTTATCTCGTACTTTTCCACCTTGAAGTAGTCTGATTCACACATGCCGGAGAAATCACCGTTCACACCAAGCTTCTTCATTGTTTCGATTGCCGCTTCGGTGTGTATTTCTCTTCCGCGGTTATAATCCCATACCCGGTAGGTCACATTGGAATTCTGCTGGAATTCGGCGATAAGTATTCCGGCGCAGATAGCGTGTATCTGTCCGGAGGGAAGCAGATAGTATTCTCCCGCGTGTACTTCAACGGTGTGAAGAAGCGAGTCAAGTCTGCCTTCGGCAATGGCCCGCCGAAAGCTTTCCTCATCAAAATCGTCTTTGAGTCCGTAAACAAGCTTTGCGCCCTCGTCGGCTTCGATAATATACCACAGCTCTGTTTTTGCGGGATGGACCTGTACCGACAGATCCTGTCTCGCGTCGATGAATTTGACAAGCAGGGGGAAATCATATTCTCCGTCGGAATTTACCGGGGTTTTGAGTACGTCGCACAGCTTCATACCTTTATACTCGCCGTTTAACACGGTATTCATTCCGTCGGGACGAACCGTCAGCATCCATGCTTCGGCGATCCGGTCCGCGTCGCTTTCGATTCCGTATTCTCTGAGCCTGTTTCCTCCCCATATGGTATCGCGGAGTACGGGCTCAAGTTTCATCGGATATTTTTTCATTATGTTATTCTTCCTGTTTTTTATTTATGATTTCGATATTTCGCAGTATGGTTTTTCTTTTGCGCCATGAATAGGCGCGGCGATTGAATTCTTCATCGGACATGCCGTTTATGATGTCTGCGCTGAGACGCGGAATACGGCTGCTGCGGAAAAATCCGATTCTGCTTTCTTCGGCTGAGAGATTCATCGGGCAGACCTCCTGGCAGATGTCACAGCCCCAGACACATCCGTACCGTATCATGAGAGACTTTTCGCTGTCGTCAAGCTCACCTTTTTTCTGTGTGATGGCTGACAGACACCCGTTACCGGCGGGAC
>JAZQNC010000226.1:0-3470 GCA_045627165.1 Eubacteriales bacterium | reverse complement strand
CCGACGCCGCAAGCGCATCCGACGCAGCTCTCGCTCTCTGCGCTGAATAATTTTTCCGCAAACCAAACAGTTATCCCGGCAGTTTCGATTACGATACTGCCGGGATTCTTTTTATCTGTTTTTACCGAAGGTAATGCCCTTGCCCTTATGCTTTTCGCAGAATTCGGGAAGCGCCGCTTTGCCCTGAGGCGTTACCGGACGCACCCATTTGCCCGAATACATCTGTATCTGCATCAGAACAAACCGTATCGGCTCGTCAATATAGCAGCAGCAGAATATCACAAGATACGGAAGCTCCAGAACAAGTCCCGCGAGAAATACGCAGGGAAGCACCAGAATATACATGAAAAGTATCTCAAGCACCGTACCGGTGGTGGAATCTCCCGCAGAACGGTAGGTATCGTTCTGCACCCAGTTGCACATTCTTATGCACGCCGCTATGCAGTAGATGAGCAGCATACCCGTACCGTACTCATACGCTTCGCCTTCAAGTCCCATGATATGGAGAATGGGCGAGTGAAGGGCAAATATTACCGTGCAGACCGACAGTATGCATCCGCCGCAGAGATAAACCACACGCTTCGCCCTCTCATAGGCCCTGTCCAGCTCGCCCGCGCCGACGCAGGTCCCCACAAGCACCGAAGCCGCGCTTGAGAAGCCCGCAAAGAAGCCTATCACCATTCCCTCAAGCGTGCGGAACACCGCGGTGGCGGATATCGCCTGTTCGGACTGTCTGCCCAGCACCATGTTTATCAGCATATTTCCGATCCCGATGAGAAGCTCGTTGCATATTATCGGGAAGCATTTGCGGAAATATTCTTTCAGCCACTTCGGAGTCTGTTTCAGCCAGCCTCTGAAAGCAAAGAGATATTCATATTTCGTTTTCGCCGCGAATATCAGCACAGTTACGAAATTCACCGCTCCGGCACATACGGTGGCGAGCGCCGCGCCCTTTACACCCATGGGAGCGAGTCCGAGTTTACCGTAGATGAAGACGTAGTTCAGTACGATATTCGTCGTCACCGACGCTATGGCGGCAAAAAGCGGGATCTTTACCTTTCCGGTGGAACGCAGCAGCGCGCTCATTCCCACCGAAAGCACCGAAAGCGGATAGGAAAAGCCTACCACTCCCAGGTACTCAACGCCAATCTTCTGTATTGCCGGCTTGTCCGTATAGACGCTCATTACAAATTCGGGCGCAAACACCGCCAGCGAGCCGAAAACGAGCGCAACAGTCAGCAGACATGCCGAGGTGATGCCGTAGGCTCTTTTTATTCCGTCATCGTCCTTCGCGCCCCAGTACTGGGCATAGAAGAGCATTCCGCCTCCTATAAATCCCCAGTAGCCCGAAAACATCAGCGTCGAATACTGCGCGCAAAGTCCGACGGCTCCGATGGTCGTTTCGCCAAGCGGAGCTATCATGATGGTATCGACCATGCTTCCCGTGGTGGTAAGAAGATTCTGCAGCGCGACCGGTATGGCTATCGCCGCCAGCGCTTTCAGAAAATTCTTCCACCCGAACCGCTGTTTTTCTATTGTGTCACTCATACCTTTATTTTTTCTTTCTCACTGAATAATGCAGCCGGATCATCTGCTCACCGAGTAGGGCAGCTCGTCGTCCGCGTATTCGTCATGGGGAGCCTTGTCGGTCATATCGAACACAAGAGTGCCGCCCGCGATAAGGTCACACTGACGTATACAGGTCTTGCGCAGCCGCTTTCCGTTAAGCGATATACTGTCGGCGTAGATATTTTCCGCGCTGCTGCCCTTGGCTATAATGGTCAGATCCCTTCCGCTGTCCATGTGTATCACCGCGCTCTTTACAGATGGCGAGCCTATAACGTATTCGTCGATTCCGGGACATACCGGATAGAAGCCCAATGCGCTGAACACATACCATCCCGCCATGGAACCGTTGTCCTCGTCTCCGGGATAACCGTTTACGCTGTCGTCAAAGAGGGTATCGCAGGCACGGCGCACCCAGTATGCAGTCTTTTCCGGTCTGCCGAGGCAGGAATATATGTACGGGATATGGAACGAGGGCTGATTTGAAAGGGCGCACTGACCGAAATCCACCGCAGCCATTTCGGTCATCTCGTGTATCTCTCCGCCATAACCGTAGGTATCGTAATACGGCTTGCAGACAAACAGCTCGTCTATCTTCCTTTCGAGACCTTCTCTGCCGCCGTAGAGCTTCGCCAGTCCGAGAAAATCGTGGAACACCGCGAAGCTGTTCTGCCATGCGGAGCCCTCGGTATAGTCTCTTCCCCACTGGAAGCAGTTCCAGTCGGAGCGCATATTTCCCTCTCTGTCGCGTGCGCGGAGAAATCCGGTTTCGGCGTCGAAAAGATTGCGGTAATTGAGCGAGGACGCAATGAGCCGGTTAGCCTCGTCCTTTTCTCCGAGAGCGTCCGCTATCATGGCGACACAGAAATTTCCGTAGGCATAATCCTGCGTCTTGTTTACGCTTTCGTTATACTCGGAGCTTACGTAGCCGAGAGTATTGAAGCTCTCCACTCCGTCGCGTCCGTACTCTCCGCGGTCGGAGGGGGTGTTGATGTGCTTCTCCGTGGCTTCAAGCATACGGCGAAGCATTTTTCTGTCGGTCACTATTCCCTTTACCGCAGCGTCTCCGAACACGGCGTCAATGGCGGTTCCCGGCATACAGTTGACGGCGCCGGGTGACATCCACCTCGGAAGCCATCCCGCCTCGTCGTAGAAATTCAGAAATCCCTCGCACATCTCGCGGTATCCGTCTCCGTTTATCAGCGAATAGAGAGGATACACCGTCTTGTAGGTATCCCAGAACCCGTTGTCGGTATAGAATATTCCTTCGCGGATATCGCCCTTCGCGGGGCTGTAATGCACCGTTTTTCCGTCGGGAGTGAATTCGCAGAACGTTCTCGGGAACAGGAACATACGGTACAGGCAGGAATAGAAGGTGCGCATGACCTTTTCATCCGCGGTTATCTCTATCAACGAGAGACGGGATTCCCACATCCCGGCGGTCTCGTCTCTGATATCCTCGAAGCTTCTCTCACCTATCTCACGGGAAAGATTATACTCCGCCTGCTCTATGCCGATAAAGGAAGTTCCGATGCGGCATACCGCGTCCTTTCTTCCGTCCGGTACAAACGCAATATTGGCGCAGAGTCCCTCGCCGTGATTCTCCGCGCTCACGTCAAGCTTCTCGCCGTTGGGTATGCCGACAACCGTCTTTTCAAGGTCAAAATCCCTGTCAAATTTCATAACGAAATACAGCGCGAAGGTTTCGGGATGAGACAGTCCTCCCGTATGCTGGCGGGTATAGCCTGTTATTTTCTTTTCCGCCGCGTCGATTCTGATCATGGTATCGGCGCGCCTGTTCATAAGCACGAAGCGGTGGGTCACGCTGTCCTCGTCCCAGTCAAGTCTGAGCAGAGAGCAGCGCCAGGTGGGAGCAAGTCTCATTCTGTCGCCGTGAAGCATAA
>JAZQNC010000225.1:0-13257 GCA_045627165.1 Eubacteriales bacterium | reverse complement strand
TCATAGGCCCACTGTTCCCAGAGCGAGGTAGAGCCGTTGGCGATCTGCCAGCCGTAGCTAGGAAAGGCTGTCTGCGTAAGCAGAGAATAATAATCGTCAACGTAACCGTTGTCGGCAAGAGCCTCTCCGATGGCGGGAGTGCCGTAGGCTCCGGTGTCAAAGGTCTTCTGTTCTCTTACCAGTTCCGCAAGCCTTCCCGCCGTGATCTTTGCTTTTTCGCCGCTTATCAGTCCGTAATACAGCGGCACGCAAAGCTCAGCCTGTCTGCCGGAGTTGACCGAGTCGTCTTCCCTTACGCATTTTTCGGCAAAGGCGGCGCTGATTGACGTCATCTGCTCGTCTATCCATTTCACATCATCTGTTTTTCCGAGCAGACCCGCGATTTCACGCATAAGCTCGAAATCCCAGTACATGAGCGAGGTTTCGACAGCAGTGACCGAGCTGAAAAAGGATTCCCACGTGTTATCATTCGGCGCGCACCAGTCTCCGTAGCCGTTTACCCAGAGACTTTCGCTGCAATTTTCCGCATAGTAACGCAGAAATTTCATCAGTCCGTCATAGTGCCGTACCGCGGGGCGCATATCTCCGGTATCTTCCATAATGCGGCGCACAAGAGAGAACACGTCTCCGCACCAGTCCGGGTTTCCGAAGGAAGGTCCTTTGAAGCATACGTCGTCGAGCCATTTGCGGTAATACGGATATGCGGTGATGAAATTCAGCATAGCCGAACGCTCGTACATCTGTGAATCCATCATACAGGGCGTGCGCTCGTCGCGTACCGGACAGTCGGTGGGAATACCCATGTGGTTTGCCTGCATACTGTTTACCGAAAGACGGTGAATTCTGTTGACGGTAGGGTCGGAACAGCAGAAATCGGCGGTATATGTCTCAGCGGACAGACGTATCGCGCGGATATCAAAGTATGTGCAGCTTTCTGTCCCGTATACCTTTACATAGCGGAATCCGTGGTAGGTGAATTTCGGCGACCATATTTCTCTGCCGCTGCCGGAACAGATATATCTGTCTGCCGCTTCCGCACCGCGGTTGGTTTTGTAGTTCATCTCCCCTTTTTTGTCGATGAGCTCGCTGTGCCTCAGCACTATTTCGCTTCCTTCGGGCGCGGAAAGCGTGATTTCCGAAATTCCGGCAATATTCTCACCGAAATCATATATCACCGCGCCGTCTACGGCATTCCGGATGTCTACGGGAGAGAGCAAGGATACCGCAGTGACGGGCGGCGCCTCGTCGGGGCAGAGAATGCCCTTAGGAGCGCATCCGTCGTCAACGCATACGGGATTTCCCGCGCCTTCGTCGGTAATACGGGCGTCATATGTTTCTCCGCCGTAGAGGCTGTTTTTACCGGTTCCGGTCTTGACCGTAAACCATTTTTCATCGGTTATGACACGCTCCTCCGAGCTGTCGGTATAGCGGAGAACTATCAGCGCGCGTATGCCTTTCCTGCAATCGTATCGCCAGCCCCATTTTGAGTATTCCATATTATATCCGCCGCCGACGGTAAATATCAGACGGTTGAAGCCTTTGCTGAGCAGGGCGGTTATATCGTGGGTCTCAAAGAGAATACGCTGCTGATATTGAGTATTGGGCGGGAGCATATACGCCGGCGTGACAGGCTTTCCGTTGACCTGCGCATGGTAAAAGCCCAATCCCGTGGCGTAGAGCCGCGCCGACAGGAGAGCTTTTTCGATTTTCAGATCTCTGACAAAGGAAACCGCGGGCGGGTCCGCTTCGTCTGATGACGTGATGTAGTGGGAGAGACCGAGGGTATCGGAGGCGGTCTCGAAGGTGTTGTCCTCTGCGGTCAGAGTATGTCCGCTGATTTCCGCCGTTATCGTCCAGCGGTAGATGGTTTCGGCTTTAAGACATTCAATAGGCACCGCGCACTGCATAACGTCCGACAATACGGTTCCGCTGTCATACACGGCGTTTTCACCGCTGTAAACCGTGATATGGAAGGAGGTCTGCTTTATGTTCCGTCCTCCGCCGGTATAGCTCCAGGCAAGCAGTATGTCCTTTGAAGTTCCCAGCGGATTTTTCAGACCGTTGCAGCTCAGACTTTCAAACTGTATCATAAATAATACCTCTCATGAACTATTATCTTCCCGAAACGTCTATTTCAAGCGTGAAGCTGCGTAT
The DNA here is from genome assembly GCA_045627165.1 of Eubacteriales bacterium. GTDB lineage: Bacteria > Bacillota > Clostridia > Oscillospirales > CAG-272 > JAZQNC01. The sequence goes on along the minus strand of JAZQNC010000225.1, from coordinate 11,103 downwards.
GCTGAGCGGAAGAGAGAAATCTATGGTATAAACCGTGCGTCCGGTTTCGTCTGTTGGCGATATGCTGACCGTATCGCAGGAGGCTTTCAGAGTAAGCGGACCGACTCGAATCTCGCCGCCGACTATTTCCGGTTTGTCCCTTGTGATGAAGCGTTCCACAAAGGAATCGGGAGTTCCGTCGTATTCATAGCTGTCGGTAAGAGTTACCGATGTGTCGGTGAAGGCAAAGGAGCGTTTCAGTTCTTTAAGCTCGGGGATGTCGTAGCCGAGATGAAAATCCGTTGTAAAAATACCGTTTTCAAATGAAGCAAATGATGCGCATCTGTTCCTTCCGTCATGCTGATACCGACCATTGATTATCGGTACGCTGTGACCTCTTGACGAAGCGCAGAAATTCTCGTAGCGGTGAGCGCCGAAATAGCTTTTGGAGTAAAGCCCCGCGCCCAGATCGCAGAGATACTGCCTTGCCCCCACGGATACGACAAAGGAGCCGAGGTCGTTATGATTGTGAGCTTCGGCATTGTGTCCGCCCTTGGCGGCAAAACCGTATATCGGAGTTGTTTTGAGCAGCCATTGCGCGTCAGGAAAGTAATTCTCAGCCGGTATGCGTACTTCGGATGACGGATTGTTTGCGGGATTGTACCACAGAATCGAGCGCAGGAACAGACCCCAGCGTCCACAACCGTCCTGCAGATGCATATTCTGACGTGGTATAAGATTTATATCGTCGGGGTATTTTTCTTTCAGGTAATGCCAGATTCCGAGAGCGGGAGAGCCTGTGTCTCCGCTGTCGCTGAAGGATACTATGGTGTTGCCGTCGATAAACATTTTCTGCTGGAAGCAGGCAACGGCCTTTACATGTCCGTCGTCCCAGTACGACCAGTCTCCGTCGGTGAAGGTTTCGGCAAGGTCGGCAAACATGGTGAAAAATCCGAAGCCGTAGGTCCAGTAGCCGAAGCCCTCAAGACACGCGCCGTCCTCGGGATAGCCCGACAGGTATATCCTTACGGTTTCCTCCATGCGTGGACGTATCTGCGGCACAAGCTCGGGATGCAGATAGACAAACGCGGCGAAGACCGAGCCCATGCATACGGCGGCCCAGTTGTGATTGCAGCGTTCCCAGAAAAATCTGTTGTTGAGGTAAGTCTGAATGGTTCTGCGTTCCACCTCGGCGCGTATGCGTGAACGTATGAGCGCGGGAAGGCGGTCTCCGAGAATGTAATCTATTTCTGTAAGAGCAAACGCCGTTTCCGCCGCGAACAGATCAATAAATTCAACGATATTTTCGGTGAATGAGGGCATGTGAGCCGGAAGCACCCACACATATTCGTCCAGTATCGCCCAGATAACATCGGCAAGACGGTCGAGATATTCGGGATTGTCGGGATATATCATGGCCAGAATCGCGGCGGTGTTCATCTGTCTGCGGCGTCTGAAATAGGAATTTTCATATTCGCGGCGGCTGCCGGTATTATTGTATATGATAAATTCCGAGTACCTGACCGCGGGAATATCTCCTTTCAGGGATTCGTACTGTTTGAGCACCTCTTCGCGGATCGGACGGTAATCCTCGCTGTCGCGTACCTGCGTCCAGAAGGCCGCGTCCGCTGCCTTTGCAATAAGCTTTGCCATTATATCAGCTTCCTTTCGTCTGATTTATTTCGGTTTGGGTTCTGCCGCTATTATATATCGGATTTTTTCATTTTGCAATATCCGGCGGCCAAACGCATAAAATAATTTCCCTGCCGTATTGATTATTCGGAGAATATGTGATAGAATATTCCCGGAAAGACTTTATAATTATACGCCCCGAAAGGAGAACGACCCGTGAAATACTGCACAAAATGCGGCGCGAAGCTCGAAGACAGCGCGAAATTCTGCACCGAATGCGGCGTAAAATGCGTATCCGCGGAGGACGCGGCCGAAACCGAAGAGAAAACCGAAAAGAAAAAGGAGAATATTTCTTCCGGGATAAACTCATCCGAAGATATAGTTGGCGAAAGCGTCGGAGGCAGCGGAAATATCAGATACTGTCCCGACGGAAAATACCGCTGGTTCTACGAATTTCCCCTGCTGAAAAATCCCACGATATTGTTTACCGTGATAAAGGTAATGGCTGTCGCGGCGGCGTTTCCCGCGCTTATTGTGTTTTTGAGCAGCCTTTCGTCGGGATTTATCGAAGCTGTTGTCGCCACCTTTGAGCTGTATGCGGTGTGCATGGGGATAATTGCCGTGCTGTCTGTTCTGGGATATCTGATACTCGCGGCGGTATACGGCGGCAAATACCTGGTGTTGTTTGAAATGGATGAGGACGGGATATCCCATATCCAGCAGGACAAGCAGTTCAAAAAGGCTCAGGGCATTGCGTGGCTCACTGTAATGGCGGGCGGTCTGTCCGGAAACACCGGAGTTATGGGTACGGGAATGCTTGCGGCGACAAAGGGCGCGTCCACAACAGATTTCAAAAACGTCAGCGAGGTCATCGGCATACGCAGCCGAAACACCGTCAAGGTCAATAAGCTTCTCGATAAAAACCAGGTCTACGTCGAGCCGGAAGACTACGATTTTGTCTGGAATTACATAACCTCCCGCTGCAAAAAGGCCAAAATAAGATAACATACGCAACCGTACATAACAAAATACGCAGAAATATGTAATTTCGGTTGGTTGAAAAAAACAAACGATTGTGATATAATACTGATACGACAGAGTGTCGGTATTATTCGTTATGGAAGGGAACTGGGCATGAGCGCGGTTGAAATAAGAAAGCTGAACAAAACATATCCCTCATTTCGGCTTTCCGATGTTTCGTTTGACATAGAAGAGGGAAGAATAACAGGCTTTATCGGAAGAAACGGCGCGGGAAAGACTACGACGATAAAATCCATGCTGAACCTGATCCATCCCGACAGCGGAGAGATCATATACTTCGGCAGAGCTCTGAAGGATAACGAAAACGAAATCAAAAAGCATATAGGATATTCCACAGGCTCGGTGAACTGGTATCCGAGAAAGAAGCTCAGTGATATCGTGTCCGTCGTGAGAAAATTCTACGACACATGGGATGAGGAAGCCTACCGCAGATACAGAGATATGTTCGCGCTTGACGAAAACAAGACCGCGAGGGAGCTTTCCGAGGGAATGAAGGTCAAGTACAATCTTCTCATAGCTCTGTCGCACCGCGCGAAGGTGCTTATACTCGACGAGCCCACCAGCGGACTCGACCCATTTTCACGCGACGAGCTGCTGGACGTTTTCACCGAGCTGAAAAATGAGGGCGTTGGCGTGTTCTTTTCGACCCATATCATCTCGGATATCGAAAAATGCGCCGACGATATCGTATATATTTCGGGAGGAAGGATCGCTTCCGCGCTTCCGAAGGGTGATTTTATAAGAGAACTGTCTCACGAGGGCGAAACCCTCGAGCAGACTTTTTTACGGCTGGAAAGGGGCGGAGAAAATGCGCAGCATACTGTGTAAGGAAATAAAGCTCAGCGCCCACATTCTGTCCTTTCTTTTCATTCTTTGCGGATTCATGTTTTTCCTTCCCGGCTATCCGATACTCTGCGGAGCGTTTTTCATATCTCTCGGAATATTCCAGAGCTTCCAGAACGCGCGTGAGACCAACGACATACTGTTTTCGGCTCTGCTGCCCGTTGCGAAGTGCGACGTGGTAAAGGGAAAATATCTCTTTGTCTGCATGATACAGCTGAGCGGGCTTGCGCTTATGGCGGTTTCGGTGATCGTGAGGATGACGGTGCTGGCAGATGCTCCCGCGTACCGTTCAAACGCTCTGATGAACGCGAATTTCTTCGCTTTGGGCATGGCTTTCGTTATTTTCGGACTCTTTAATTCAGTGTTTGTGGGAGGCTTTTTCAGGACCGCCTATAAGTTCGGTTCTCCCTTTGTCGGCTTTATCATAGCGGCTTTCGTCGTCATCGGAACGGGAGAGACGCTTCATCATATCCCCGGACTTGAATGGCTCAACGCCTTCGGAACGGAGTATCTGTCCGCGCAGCTGATACTGCTGGCGTGCGGCATTGTCGTATATGCGATACTCACAACAGTTTCGTGCCGCGCAGCCTGCGGATGTTTTGAGAGAATCGACCTGTGAAGCGGACTGCCATGCTGAAGGATAATCTTGTAATGCTGAGGGGTATACGCGGTTTTTCCCAGGAAGAGGTAGCGGAGAAGATAGGCATTTCCCGTCAGGCTTACGCGAAATGGGAAAGCGGAGCCACTATACCCGACATAGAAAAATGCAGCCGGCTCGCCGATCTGTACGGTCTGACCATAGACAGCCTTATCAGAACGGAATATGCCGAGGGCATGGGCGCGGTGCCTCCCGCTCCGAGAGGGAAAAATATATGGGGCTCGGTCACGATAAACGACCGCGGTCAGGTCGTTATTCCAAAGGAAGCAAGGGACAGGTTCGGACTTGTCGGAGGAAAGCGGCTCATCGTGCTCAGCGACGATGACGGTATCGCGCTGATCACGGCGGAAAGATTTGAGGAAAACATACGCAGGATTATGGAGCTTGCGTCGGCTGAAAACGACTGATATCATGGGCTGTCCGTGTAATGCGGACGGCCTTTTTTCTGTATTGAGCAATTGAGCAATTCCATACCCGTTATCATGACCGTTTTCATTTCAATGGGTTGACAGCGGACCGAATCTGTTGTACAATAAAGAAAATTCCCAAAACGGGAATTCGAAAACATATTTTCAAAGTCCTGCTTAAATGCAATTTCTGCTTAATGTAGATGAAAGGAATGGTATTTGCCATGAAAAGAATCATCGCAGCGATTATCGCGCTTCTGATGATCATGCCCGCAGTCGTATCCTGCAGCGAACCCGTTGAGGACGGATCGCAGAAAAACGCGGATACGGGATCCGGAGCAGACATTTCCGACATTGAAGAAACCGACGCGGAGACCGACAGAACTCAGATAAAGGACGGCGTTCCCGACGGGCTAAACTTTGATGGCGCGAAATTTACGATTCTTGACCGCAACAACACCGGTGCCGTGGAACATGATTGTCCGGAGCTGGATGGAGAAGTGGTCAACGACGCCATTTACGCACGCAATATGAAGCTTGAGGAACGGCTTAACGTCGAATATTCGGTTGTGTGCGTAAGCTCATGGAACGATTACGATAAAACACAGGCCGCAATCCGCGCCAGTGTGAACTCTGACGACGACGCATACCAGATGGTGAACGGTTATTCTGTAAACGTTACCGGTCTGGCGGCGGAGGGACTGTTTCTTGATCTGCGTCCTCTCGAATATATCGACCTGAATCAGATATGGTGGAGAGAACTCGTAAATAGGGAACTGTACATAAACGGAAGGCAATATTTCGCCACAGGTGATATAAATATTACCACCATGTCCTCATCCGATGTTTTTTTCGCAAATAAAACAACGATGAGCAATTACGGTGTGACCGATGTTTATTCGCTTGTCCGTGAGGGCAGCTGGACCTTTGACGGTTTTATGGATATCGTCAAGGGAATATACGAGGATGTGAACGGAAACGGAAAATATGATGACAATGATATTTACGGAGCCGCTTTTACAACCTATAACAGCATGGACGGTATGTTCGGAGCCTTTCATCAGAACGTCACCGAGTTCAACGATGAAGGCAATCCCGTACTGTTCACGAATCCCGAAAGAATTGTCGATATCGTAGGCAAGCTGTATAATATGCTTTACGAAACAGAAGGAGTACATGCCTGCACGAAGATTATCGACGATGCGGGGACCATGTTCGCTATGTTCAAAAACGACAGGGCCGTATTCTGCGCCTTTATGCTCGGAAGTGTGGAAGGTTATCTTCGTGATATGGATTCGGACTATTGTATTCTTCCCTATCCCAAGTACGATGAGCAGCAGGACGGCTACGGAGTATATCTGCAGGACGGTCACAGTCTGATATGTGTCCCGATTACCGCGAGAGACACCGAGATGGTTTCCGCGTGTATCGAGACTCTCGCGGCGGAGGGCTACCGCACAGTGTTCCCCGCTTTCTATGACAACACTCTGTCATATAAGTATGCCCGCGATGAGGAGTCCATCGAGATGCTCGATATCATCCGCAGCAGCCTGTGGTACAACTTCGGATATGTTTATAATGTCGATCTCGTATATATCCCGCGCACTCTGCTCAATCAGAGCTCACCCAACACCGCTTCCTATATCGAAAGACATGTCAAGTCATGGACGAGAGCCCTTGATAAGATAATGGAGCGTTTCAACAGCATCGACGGCTGATGATCTTTGAATGTATATAAGGATTTCAGTGTGAAGCAGATTATTTTTATCCGAGTAAGGAGAACTTTCAAATGATACTGAGCGAAGAAACAAAGGCGCGTTATACAGCTTTCTGGGATCGCGCCGAAACTGACCGCGCGTGTATATACACCTGGGGAATCCGTACCGGAGGACCGGGATATCCCGGACCTTCGTCTATTGAACAGCGTTGGATGGACGCGGAATACCGCGCCGGAGCCGCGAAAAACGGAGCGGAGAACATCCGCTATTTCCTGGAGGGTTTTCCGACAGCCACCACCGATATCGGACCGGGAAGCCTTGCCGCTATGCTGACGGATTTCTACCGTCTGTCCTGGGATACCGTGTGGTTTGAGCCCGATCCCGCGTACATCGAGGATTGGGACAGCTGTCCCGAGATAAGGCTGAACACGGATTCCGACGTGTATGTTGCCACCGACAGAATAATCGACAGTCATCTTAAAAACTCGGAGCTTTACGTTACCGACATGACGGATATAGGCGGCACCTACGACATAATGGCGTCGATGCGCGGCACGAGCAACCTGCTGTACGATATGTACGAGTATCCCGACGAGGTAAAGGCTCTCCGTGATAAGGTAGCTCCTATATGGGCTGATTATTTCAGACACGTCGTAAAGAAGCTGTTTGACGTTCAGGGCTGCATGGCTTCGTGGATCCCGATCTGGTCGGATCAGCCCTATTACACTCTCCAGTGCGACTACAGCGCCATGCTCTCTCCCGAAATGTTCAGGGAATTCATACTTCCCGACCTGCAGTCACAGACCGAGTTGATGCCCCGTTCTCTCTATCACCTTGACGGTCCCAACGAGATACGCCACCTTGATATGCTCCTCTCCATGCCGAGACTCAACGCCATCCAGTGGGTATCGGGCCCCGGCCCCAACTCCAGCGACCCCTGCTGGTACGATATGTTCCGTCAGGTGCAGAAGGCGGGAAAGGGACTTATCATCAACGAGCACGTCCCCATGGACCGCCTCGAAAGCCTGTTCCGCAACATCAGCCAGCGCGGACTGTATGTCATTACGAGCTGCGGAAGCGAACAGGAAGAAAAGGAGATCATAGATATGGCAGTCAAGCTCGGCAAGGAGTACGAAGCCACACATCATATTATTTAATGCTTTACGGGAGAGAAAATCTCATATTTCCTTCATGTAAAGACGGTCTGTGCCTCCTCCGTAGTTTACGATATCCTTCTGATAGACATATCCGTATTTTTCGTACAGCCCTGTGTGTTCGGACGGAATGTAGGTCTTCGTAAATCCGAGGGAGCGCGCGTATATGTTGGCTGCCTCTATCAGCAGTCCGCTGATTCTGCGCCCGCGGTATGCTTCGGTGACGAACACGGATGATATCCACGGGTAAATATCGGTTATCGGATAATAATCGGTTTTCATTATGGATGTCATGCCGACTATCTCATCTCCGCATACAGCCGCGAACACGGCTTCCCAGCCGCTGAAAGCCCACTGTCTTATGTTCGAGGCTATGTGTTCCCTTGCCTCGTACCACGAACAGGTTTCGACGAATTTCAGCAGCTTCCCGGCGAGTACCGAGTCTTTTTCGATTCTGATTATGTTGATGTTATCCTTCATAACAGCAGTCTGACAGGTAAAAAATGTCATAATACAAAATGCGTCTGCCGATTTAACACCGGCAGACGGTCTTTTTTTGTGTAAAGAAAGCTCTTACGCTCAGCTTTCCATGTCTTCGAAGGTGTTGATTACCTTGTCTATGCGTCTGTTCTCTGCCTTCTCGTTCTTTGCGTAGAAGGAAGCGAAGCTGTTGTTTTTAGCGGAGAGCATATTGCTGAAAGCAAAGGAAAGCTTCCAGTCGTCATAGGCGTAGGCGAAGTCAAATACGCGGGTGTTGTAGATTATGTTCAGCATCTCGCCGGATTCCTCGTCTCTGGTGTACTTCGTCGTTGTAACGGTATCGTAGTATATGGGTCTGAGGTTCTTGTAGGAGTCATAGGAAAGAGCTTCGATGATAATGCCGATAAACTCCTGATTTTCCACCGTCATGGGAATCGTCATGAGAGTCGCGTGGCCGTCAACATAATGAGCGTAATTTTCCTGGGATTCGTTGAACTTGGGATACGGAAGGATACCGAAATCCTTTTCCATGTTTCTGAGGTTGTTGATGATGCCGACCTGCTCGCTCATGAACAGAGCCTTGTTTTCAGCGAAGAAATTGGGGTTGGCTTCGTCAGCCCAGGTGGTGTGAGGAACGAAGCAGTCGTCCGACATATAAAGCTCATAGAGAAAATCATATATCGCAACTGTCCTCTCGTTCATCATGTCGAGATAGGGATAGTTGTTCTCGTCCTTGGAGCATACCTGAGAGCCTCCCGCCCACAGGTAATTGAGCAGACCGCTTGTGCCGCCTGCGGCATATCCGAATCTGTCGTTTTTGTTGTATTTTCCGTCGCCGTTGAGGTCGGTGGTCACGTTGGAGGTGAGCTCGCGGAACTTGGCGAAGGTCCATTCATTGTTGTTTACAAGGTCGTAGCAGTTTTCGATATTGTATTCAGTCGCCAGCTCCTTGTTGAAAAGGAAGCAGTGGGTGCAGTCGTTGGAGGATACGCACATATCCGAAAGTGCAAGCAGAAGCCTGTTGCCTATGCTGTAACCCTCCACCGCGCCCTGACACCAGTAGGGCGCAGCCGTGTCGATAAAGGGAATGGTATTCCAGTCGAGATAATACCCTTTCAATACCGATGCGGCTCCGTAGATCATGTGGGCGCACAGAAGGTCGTAATCATCGGTTCCGGCAACGACAGATTTTTCCACAGCCTTTATCGTTGCTTCCTCGTTTGTGACCTCGTTTTCGGAGTAGAGATAATAGGAGATGTTGTATCTGTCGGCTATGCGCTGATTTCTCGCGTATACCTCGTCATTGATAAGGTCTCCGGTGATGTTTTCGGCGATGAGGTCGCGGGTGTGCTGCGGATAAATGTGGTATGCGTCGTCACGGGATACCATGCGGAAAACCTGTCCGTCGAAATTGGCGTCTGGCAGATCGGGTTTGACGGGGTCTTCGGTTTCTTCGGGGTCTGTTTCTTCGATAACGTCGGTGTCCCTTGTGATCTCGTCTTTGTCTGCCGCTTCGGCGCAGGCAAACAGAGGAACAAGCATCAGCCCCGACAGAAGAAATGCGATAATTCTGTTTGCTTTCATGTTCGTTCTCCTCGGTGAATATGAATAATTGTGACAATAATAACTGTGTTAACTTATTATATAATATTATTTGCCATTTGTCAACACAATATTAATAGAGCACGAAAAAATCGCGTACTCAGACACCGAACACGAACATATTCCACGAGTGAGGAGCGAGAGAAAGAGTATCGGTCAGCGGCTTTTCGATCGGAGCGACTGTTTCCTCGTCGGCTGTGTTTACCGCTTTCATATCTCCGCATTCCAGCGCGACATGACGTTCAAGCAAAAATCCGTCGAAATCCGAAGCGTTCAGCGTAAGCTCGACGTTTTCATTTTCGGAACGGTTGACCGCGAATACGATGACTTTCTTTTCGTCACCGGAAAGCACCGCGGATAGGTCAACGTAGGGAACCGCGTCGAAATCATGTACCGCGTAGCTTCCGCACTCAACGTCAGCCTTTAATGCCGTTCCGCGTCCGTATGCCGAAGCAAACATGAACGGGTAGTAGATGGTCTGCGCCCACGCCTTGCCTCCGTTTTGCGTCATGATCGGAGCTATGACGTTGACGAGCTGAGCGAGACATGCCATCTTTACACGGTCTGAATTGTTTATCAGGGTGTTCAGCAGACATCCGACCAGCAGAGCGTCCTCGAAGGTGTACCTGTCTTCGAGCAGAGGCGGAGCGACCTGCCATTTCTCAATCTTTGCGTCGTCCGAGTTGCTGTGGAACCATACGTTCCATTCGTCAAAGGAGAGCATTATCTTCTTTGACGAGTGTTTTTCCCTTCCCACCTGATCGCAGATCTCAGCGGTGCGCCTGATGAAACGGTCCATTTCAAGTGAACGGGCAAGGAAGTTTCCGAAATCGTTGTCGCGGTTGCCGTAATAGCTGTGGAGGGAAATATAGTCCACCGTGTCGTAACATTCCGTAAGAACGGTATGTTCCCATGTGCCGAAGGTGGGCATACCGGGACCGGAGCTTCCGCAGGCGACAAGCTCGATTGACGGGTCGGTGAGCTTCATTATCTTTCCGGCTTCATGGGCGGTTCTGGCGTACTCCTCCGCGGTTTTATGACCTATCTGCCAGCCGCCGTCCATCTCGTTTCCGAGACACCAGGTCTTTATGCCGAAGGGCTTTTCAAAGCCGTTTTCGCGGCGTTTGTTCGCGTAACAGGTATCGGTGGTGCTGTTGCAGTATTCCACCAGAGCCTGAGCCTCGGCAGGACCTCTCGTGCCGTGATTTACCGCCATCATTACCGAGGCATCCGCGCGTTTTGCCCACTCCTGAAATTCGTCGATGCCGACCTCATTTGTTTCAATAGAGCTCCATGCAAGCTCCATTCTGCGGGGACGCTTTGCGCGGTCGCCGGTGCCGTCCTCCCAGTTGTAGCCCGAAACGAAGTTGCCGCCCGGATAACGCACTATCGGTACGTTCAGCTTTTTGACAAGAGACAGCACGTCCTTGCGGAAGCCCATGTCGTCCGCTTCCGGATGAGCCGGCTCGTATATGCCGCCGTATACCGCGCGTCCGAGATGCTCGATAAAGGAACCGTATATCCGCGGGTCGATCTCTGCAATACGTGCCTGTCTGTCAAGATGCAGTTTAACTTTCATATTCTGCCTC
>JAZQNC010000224.1:0-4387 GCA_045627165.1 Eubacteriales bacterium | reverse complement strand
CCGGAACGAGCGCGGAAGCGAACGCACTTATGAAATGGTGCGCCGTCTATGACCTCTGCATTATGTGGACCAACGGAAGCGTCAACCGCAATGTCAGCGATCCGGATTTTTCGGGAACCGATTATTATCTGAATGTTCCGCATGTTTGGGGAGATTATCTCTGGGACGAGCCGGATTCATCGCTGTTTGAAACTCTTGATGAGGCTTATGACAATTACAGGGCAAAGCTTCCGGACAAGGAACCTTTCATAAACCTGTTCCCGATGTACGCCACCTCCGAACAGCTCGGCAATCCCACATATCAGCAGCATATAGACGAATTCATGGAAAAGGTCAACCCCGAAGTATTATCGGTTGATATTTATCCCTGTAACACGAACGGTCTGTATGCCGGATACATGAAAAATCTCGACATATGCGCAACCGCGGCGAGAAAATACGGAAGGCTTCTCTCGGTTTACATTCAGTCGGTGAGCTTCGCTTCGTCGAAGCGCACTCCCTCCAAGGTGGATATGGAATGGCAGAGCTGGTGCTGTCTGTCCTTCGGAGCGAGAAGCATAATATACTTCACCTATATCACGCCTTACTCGGCTGCCGAGAGCTTCTCTCCGGCTCTTGTGGATCACGATCTGAACAGGACCGAAGGCTGGTACGGCGCACAGGCGGTCAACGCCGATATCTCCGCTGTCGCTCCGGTGATCGCTTCATACAATAATCTCGGAGCCTTCAATTACAAGTATACCGGCACAGTGCGCACCGAATTTCTGCAGTTCGACAACCAGTACGATTTCTCTGAGGTTATTGAAGATGTGGAATGTGACAATCCTCTGCTTTTCGGAGCGTTTGAAAAGGACGGGAAATATGCCTTTTCCTGCGTCAATATGACTAACCTCCAGCTCAAGAGCGGCGGAACCTCCGACGTAAAGGTAAAGACCCATAAGCCTGTCACCATCTGGCAGAAGGGTGAGAGCAGAACCGTCACCCCCGACAGTGCCGGATATGTTTCCTTTACGCTTGAGCTCGGTCAGGGCGTATTCTGCGAAATAGATTGACAGAAAAACGCACCCATTTAATTACATGATGATCTGATTTATGAAACTGATTGATTACTGGAAAGATAAATTCATCGGAAAGAACGAAAACTCTCCCGCGTTTCGGCGCAGACTTGCCTCTCAGCTCGACAAGAAACAGCTGAAATATGTTTCGGAGCGTATCGGAGACGACGATTTCGTTATCGGTCACGCCGGATATATTACTCTCAATTCCGATCATGACGAGCTTCTGGTCACTTCTAATGACAGCGGTACTCTTTTCCGCGCAAAAATCGACACGCTGAAAATGAACGAGTTTCTCAGCCTTGACGGAATAATATTCACCGGCGAGGACATTGAACACGACAACAGGGAAAGATGCGTGATCGCTTACTATACCTATTACCGTAAGGTGGAGAACTGACAGTATGAGCGAAGTCTGTTACGGATGTCCCCGCCGCTGCGGAATGGCTCGTCCCGACGGCTTCTGCGGTATGCCGGCAAAGGCAAGAGTGGCGCGTGCCGCGCTGCACTACGGAGAAGAACCCTGTATTTCGGGCAAAAACGGCTCGGGGACCGTCTTTTTCTGCGGGTGCAATCTGCGCTGCATATTCTGTCAGAATATGCAGATAAGCCGCCGCGTCTTTGACGACGCCGCCGAGTTTACGCCCGGCGAGCTTGCTCAGATCTACGTCAGACTCAGAAACGCGGGCGCGCACAATATAAATCTTGTAACTCCCTCTCACTATATCGAGGCAATAGTCGAATCGCTTGCCGTATCTCCCGGTATTCCGACGGCATATAACAGCAGCGGTTACGACAGCGTCGAAATGCTCAGAGCGCTTGACGGCAGGATCAATATCTATATGCCCGATATGAAATATATCGACGGTTCTCTCTCGGCAAAATTAAGCTCGGCTCCCGATTATTTTATCCATGCCGAAAAGGCGCTGAAAGAAATGTACCGCCAGGTGGGACGCTTTCATCTCGACGAAAACGGGATGATGACAAAGGGAATGATAATCCGTCACCTTGTTATACCCGGGCAGATAGGCAACACCAAAGACGTGATCGATTTCATCTACGACAGCTTTCCGAGAAAGAGCGTAATGGTTTCTCTCATGGGACAGTACACTCCGCCTGAAAACGCCTCCTTCGGCGGTGAGCTGACAGCACTGAATTCTCCGCTTTCGGTCGAGGAATACGAGGAAGCCGCCGCGTATCTGGAATACCGTCATCTTGACTGCGGATATCTGCAATATCCTGAGGCCAGCGGAAAGGGATATGTTCCGGCATTCGGAAAAAGTAATATCATCTGAATCAGTGCAGAGGGGCATTATTCCGTAATTTTACGGCTGACGTATTGATTTTTTCACAATAATACTGTACAATAAGTATAGTGTCCGCGCTGTATGCGGAACGGTTTTGTTTTATATATTTCGCAAAATCCACAAATGTAAGGAAGCTTTCGTCAGACGGAAGCTATGGTCGCTGACATGGTAGAAAAAATATTTTCGGCAGATGTTGACTGTTTGACCGAAGCCTGGGAATTCGTGAGCGGAATGCTTGAAGCTGCCGACGCATCGGTAAAGGCGCTTATGCAGCTTGAAGTTGCTTTTGAAGAAATGTTTGTCAATATCGCCCATTTCTCGTACGGAGAATCCGAAGGAGACGTAAAGGTCAGCGTCGATATCCGGGACAGAATGGCGGAGATCACACTTACCGACAGCGGTATTCCCTTCGATCCTCTTGCACGGCCCGATCCCGATGTTACGGCTTCCGCGGAAGAGCGGCGCATCGGCGGTCTCGGGATATATATCGTCAAAAAGACGATGAATGAAGTACGGTATGAGTATAAGGACTCGCAGAACATTCTGAAACTCTGCAAGGAGATATGATGTTCTCGGTAAACATTACAGAGATAACACTTTATTATTGAAATTAAAATGGACTTATTAGAATCAGCAATAAATTTCGCCGCGGAAGCTCACAGCGGTCAGAAGCGGAAAATGTCGGATATTCCGTATATTCTTCATCCGATGGAAGTTGCCACGATAATCGGAACAATGACCTCGTCTCCCGAAGTCATAGCCGCCGGACTGCTTCATGATACCATAGAGGACACTCCGGCAACTGAGGAGGATATCTCCGCCAACTTCGGTCTGAGAGTGCTCGAGCTTGTGCTGAGCGAAACCGAGGATAAAATGGTTGACCGCCCTCCCTGCGATACATGGAGGGAGCGCAAGGAGCTTTCGCTTATTTTTCTCCGTGACACAGATGATATCGACATAAAAATGCTTTGGCTGTCCGACAAGCTGTCCAATATTCGTTCATTCTGCCGCGAATACGAACGCAGCGGCGACGCGATATGGTCTCACCTTCATCAGAAGGATCCCGCCATGCAGAAATGGTATTATTACACTATAGCGGAATATACGTCCGAGCTCAAAGACACCTTTGCCTATCGTGAGTATATCGAACGGCTTGCGGTGCTTTTTGGCAAATAATACTGTGTTTTCAGTTTGATATCAGGAAAGGATGCTTTCTCATGCGGGAAAGCAAGGTTGTATATATGGATATTATCACTGCCGAAATCAATGAGGCGCTTACTCTTTTCGCGCACGGAAGAATAGATACCTCCAACGCCGCGGCTGCCGGAGAAGCGATAAACGGATTTTTAGATAAATATTCCGGCGACGACATAGTGCTGGACTTCGAGGACCTCGATTACATTTCTAGCGCCGGTCTGCGCGTGGTCCTCGCTCTGCGCAAAAAGAAGGCGGGACTTAAAATAATCAATGTTTCCTCCGAGGTATACGAAATACTCGAAATGACCGGATTCACCGAGATGATCGAGGTGGAAAAGGCATATAAGAGGGTTTCAATCGAGGGCTGCGAGGTTATCGGCACGGGAGCCAACGGAAAGGTTTACCGTATAGACCCCGAGACAATCATCAAGGTTTATATCAACGCCGACAGCCTTCCCGACATCCAGCGTGAACGCGAGCTCGCACGCAGCGCGTTCGTCCTCGGTATCCCCACCGCTATATCCTATGACGTTGTAAAGGTGGGCGACAGCTACGCTTCGGTATTTGAGCTTCTTAACGCGAAGTCGGTTTCAAAGCTTCTTGCCTCCGATCCTGCGAATGCCGATACTTACATCGGCATGTACGTTGACCTGCTCAAAAAGATACATTCCACATCGGTTCCCAAAGGTCAGATGCCCAACATAAAGACCACCGTCGTAAACTGGGTCAATGACATAAAGGGTATGATCGCCGACGACAAGTGGGATAAGCTGAACAGACTCACTCTTGCGGTTCCCGAAAGCGACCGCATGATCCACGGCGATTATC
>JAZQNC010000223.1:0-20201 GCA_045627165.1 Eubacteriales bacterium | reverse complement strand
GGCGCGCGCAAATACGCAAAGCCCGATTACCTTCTCGGTCTCGCAGAGGCTGCTGTTAAGGATACAAAGGGTCTTGATTTCGCTCTTCACCTTGACCACGGCGCAGATTTCGAGATCTGCAAGTCCTGCATCGACGGCGGTTTCACTTCCGTTATGATCGACGGTTCTCACTACTCTTTCGAGGAGAACATCGAGGTTACAAAGAAGGTCGTTGAGTACGCTCACGCTCACGGCGTAGTTGTCGAGGGTGAGCTCGGACGTCTCGCAGGCGTTGAGGATGACGTCAAGGTTTCCGCAGCCGATTCTTCCTATACACGTCCCGAAGAAGTTGAGGAGTTCGTAACCAAGACAGGCGTTGACTCTCTCGCAATCGCTATCGGCACAAGCCACGGCGCATACAAGTTCAAGCCCGAACAGTGCACAAGAGGCGCTGACGGCGTTCTTCTTCCGCCTCCTCTCCGCTTCGACATTCTCGAAGAGGTTTCCAAGAGACTTCCCGGTTTCCCGATCGTTCTCCACGGCGCTTCCTCCGTACCCCAGGAATACGTTAAGGAAATCAACGAAATCGGCGGCAAGCTTCCCGATGCTGTCGGTATTCCCGAAGAGCAGCTCCGCAAGGCAGCTACATCCGCAGTCTGCAAGATCAATATCGACTCCGATATCCGTCTTGCATTCACAGCAGGCGTTCGCCGCGTTCTTTACAATAATCCCGCAGTATTCGATCCCCGCGAATACCTCAAGGTTTCCC
The DNA here is from genome assembly GCA_045627165.1 of Eubacteriales bacterium. GTDB lineage: Bacteria > Bacillota > Clostridia > Oscillospirales > CAG-272 > JAZQNC01. The sequence continues at coordinate 19,453 of JAZQNC010000223.1, read as the reverse complement.
GTGAAGAAGTCAAGAAGATGGTTACACACAAGATCATCAACGTTCTCGGCTCCAACGGCAAGGCTTAAGTCTGTATCTTAAAAGACAATAAACATAAAACGGACTGTCAATTCGGCAGTCCGTTTTTGCTATTCCGGAGAAGCAATACGGTCTTATCTGTAAAACGCTTTTGTAAGGGCGCAGATCGCGTCCTCGTCGGCGGGCGACATAAGCTCGCGCGCCGAGTGCATGGCCAGAATCGGCACGCCGCAGTCTATGGTACACATACCGAGCTGTGACGAGGCGTCCGCTCCTATCGTTCCTCCTCCTCCGAGGTCGGGACGGTTCATAAAGAGCTGATAGGGAATCTGAGCGTCGCGGCATATCGAAGCTATCGACGCGACTCCTACCGTATCGGTCGGGTAACGCTGATTGTTGTTCATTTTAAGCACTACGCCGCGGTTGAGAAATGCGCGGCAGGTGGAGTCCGCCATATCGCTGCGGTTGGGGTGTACGGCGTGAGCAACGTCGCAGGAGAGCAGAATACCGCTCATGAGCATATCGAGATGCTGGGAGCGTGTAAGTCCCAGAGTGAGCGAGAGCTTTTCGAGAAGCATCGAAAGAGTAGTGCTTGCGGCGCCCTGCTTGGTCTTTGAACCGATTTCCTCGTGATCATAGAGCACGGCGGCGTTGATTCCATCCGATCTTTCGGCGTTGATGATACCGTACAGGCAGGCGTAGGCAGAGGTCAGATTATCGAGTCTCGGAGACGAGAGCATATCGTTTTCGATGCCGATCATACAGCCCTTCTCCGCGTTGTATACGCAGAGATCGTAAAACAGTATGTCTTCGGCTTTTACTCCGGCTTTCTCGGCGACAAGTCCCATGAGATAGCCGTTTTTGTTCCAGCTGTCCTCTACGGTACGGATGATGGGGAACATATCACGGTTGGAGCTGTATTCGTAACCGCTGTTTATCTTTCCGTTCATGTGTATGGCCAGATTTGGTATGGTAAGCACAGGCTCGTCGAATTTTACGAGAACCGATTCTGCTTCGCGGGTCCCTGCTTTTACAGCGATGCGTCCGGCGATCGAAAGAGGACGGTCGAGCCAGCTGGGGAATATCATTCCGCCGTAGGGCTCGATATTAAGCTTGCAGCAGCCTGAACCGCTGATTTCGGGGTCGGGCTTGATATGCAGACAGGGCCAGTCTATATGAGCCGCGCTGATGCGGAGACGGTCGCCGGGCATGAAGTTTTCTCCCACCGTGAACGCGGCGACTGTGGTCTCGAAGCATACCGTATAATACTTCCCGCCCTTTGCTATATCCCAGGGCTTTGACTGCTCAAGTCTGCGGAATCCCGCCTTTTCGAGCATTTCCACGGACGCAGCGGCTCCGTGATAGGGTGAAACCGAGCTGTGAATATATTCAAGCAGACTGTTTGTTATCTCTGACATGACGTTTCTCCTTTAACGCTTCATCGCATATCTCTGTATCAGTAATAGATACGCTCGTAATTTTTTGCGGCGGAAACTACCTTTTTAACATACGACGCGGTTTCTTCTATCGGTATGTTCACGAGCTTTCCGTCGGAGGACACCGAGCTGTCGTTCAGCCACTGACTGACACGGGTGCGTCCCGCGTTGTAGGCGGCATACGCCGTTTCCCAGTCCGAGAACTCATTGTAGAGAAGACTCAGATACAGCGTACCGTATTTGATGTTTATTTCCGGGTCGTACAGCTTTGAGGCTTCGTAGTCGTCTTCGGTTTTTGAAATAAGCCAGTTAAAGGTATCGGCGGTGATCTGCATCAGCCCCACCGCGCCCTGATTTGAAACCGCGCGCTCGATAAAGGAGCTTTCGGTATGTATCACGGCGTATACGATATATTCGGGAACATTGTATTTTTCCGAGTATTCGGTCACATAATCACTGTAATTGCGGGGATATTTTGCTTCGTCGTACAGACCCGCGAGGCGCAGGTAGGTCAGCAGAGCGCCTACGGCCAGGGCGAATACTATTATCATGCTGACGAGACGGCTGTTGTATCTGTTCAATGTTTCGGCTTCCTTTTCGGTTATTTTTTCGATTTCATCAGCTGAAGCGGAGCTGCTGAATTATTATGTCGATCTGAAGAGCTGGGTCAAGATTGCGCTCGTTGTATATAAGATAATCACAGCAGCGGCGGAAGAAATCGTTTGTATGCTGTTTCTCTATTCTTGCCAGAGCCTGTTCGCGTGTGATTCCGTCGCGCTCTATGACCCTTTCGATACGGGTCTCCGTGTCGCAGATAACTCCGATGGTATAATCGCAGATACAGTTGAATCTGCTCTCAAACAGAAGCGGAGCGTCCACGATGGCGGCGAAATCCCCTGCTTCCCTGCGGCTGTCCAGCCACTTTCTGCATTCGGCGAGTATATATTTGTGCGTGACCGAATTGAGCATCGCCGTCTTTTCAACGTCGGCAAAGGCTATGCCGGCAAGCGTTTTGCGGTCAAGTTCGCCGTTTGACATCAGAATACTCTCTCCGAAGCAGCCGACCAGCTCATCAAGACAGGGCATACCCGGCTTTACGACCTCGCGGGATACCTTGTCCGTGTCTATCGACATAATGCCGTAACGGGCGAATATCTCCGCGCAGTAGCCTTTTCCCGCGCCCATGCCGCCGGTAAGACCGAGCACGAGCATATTTTTATTGACGCTCATAATTCAAGTCCCCTGTTATGTGAGGCGTATTCGTAGGCTTTTTCCATTACGGACTGAACGTGCGCCGCATCGGAAAATGAAGGCGCGGCGGGCCTGCCGTAATATATCGCGTCGAGAAAATCGTGATAGCTTCCCACATGCCCTCTTATCCAGCCGACAGGCGCTTTTACGCCGCAGATCGCGTATGCGGGTTCTGGATATCGCGCCACACATTCGATTGCCGTGAAGCCCGAACATCCGCCGAGGTCGGACGTATGAGAGGGTGCAAAGCTGCCGGACGCGTCGGCAAAATACAGGAAATTCGGCTGCATGAGGTCAAATTTCAACGCTCCCTTTTCTCCGTATATCTCGAAGCGCAGATCGTCGTTTGTGCCGACTGTTACCTTGCTTGCGGTGATCGTACCGTATGCGCCGTTTCTGAGCTTCGCGGTGAGATAAAAGGCCTCGTCTGCGTTTGTGGTCCATTCGCTTCCGTCCCGTCCGCGGCGTATGGGATAGGCTATCTGAGACATACCCATAACGCTCTCGAATTCGCCGCAGAGGTGATACATCAGATCTATGCAGTGTGAACCCAGATCAAAGAGTACACCGCCTCCGCATATATCCCTGTCCTGCTTCCAGCCTGCGTTTTTGTTTGTGTCCGTGCAGCTGGAATGGAGATAAGAGCAGGAGAAGGAGAGAAGCCGTCCCAGTCTGCCCTCATCAATGAGCTGCTTTGCGCGCATGACCGGAGCGAGACGGCGGTTGTTGAACACCACCTGCGCGGTGATCCCATGTTCTTCGGCAAGACGCGCGATCTCATGTGCTTCCGCCGCCGTTGTGCAGAGAGGCTTTTCGCAGTATATCTGTTTTCCGGCTGCGATCGCCTTTTTCAGCGTGCCGTAGTGGTATATGTTAGGCGTGCAGATATCGATTATGTCGATATCCGGAGAATTTATCAGCTCGTCCTCGTCAAGGGTCGTGTAAGCGATGCCGAAGGAGGAGGCGCGTTCGCTTCCTTCCTTTGTGGCGGTGCAGACAGCCTCGACCGAAGCGGTAAAGGGAAGATTTTTATAATAATACTTGAGATTTTCGACAGAATAGAGGTGTGTGCGTCCCATATTGCCGAAACCGAGCATTCCGATTCTGTATTTTTTCATTTTGTGTTTTATTTGTTTTTTATGTTCAGATATTCGTAAGGATATTTCGGCGAGGCGTTCCTTGTTATCTTTACCCCATCCCCGGACAGCGGATCGCGCACCACGGTTTTCGATACCGCGCCCGCGCCGCAGGCAAATATGGAATGGACCTCTTCCATAATGAAAATATTGTACAGCCCTTCAAAGCCGTCAAGAGAATATCCCACATTTTCAAGGCTTCCGACGGTGTTTTTCTGACGGTACATATAGTAGGGATGGTAGCCGTTTTCGCAAAGTCTTTCAAAGGCAAGCGAAACGCAGGCGGGAGCGTCGCCTCCGCGGCGGGAATAAACACCGGTGCCGTTTTCGCGGAAGGCGCTCTCGCGCAGAGAGGATGAGCGTTTGACCGAAAAGGTGTGAACAGTGACGTTCTGAGGCTTCAGTGAAAGGATATCGTCAATGGTTTTTGTGAATTTTATGAGATCGTCCAGCGGAAGACCTGCGATAAGGTCGGTATTTATGCATTTTATGCCGCTTTTTTCTGCCAGCTCGTATGCTGAGAAGAAATCCTGCGCTGTATGGCTTCGTCCTATTCCCCGCAGAACCTCGTCATCGGTGGACTGGGGATTGATGGATATGCGGTCAACTCCGCCCTGATACGCGGCGGCAAGCTTGTCGCGGGTTATCGTATCGGGTCTGCCGCCTTCAAGCGTGAATTCTCTGAATATCTCTCTTCCCGCTCTGTCAAGATTACGGTTTATACAGCCCAGCAGACGGGTTATCTGCGCGGGGTCGAGAATAGTCGGCGTGCCTCCGCCGATGTAAACGGACGATACTCTCAGCCCAAGCGAGATTATCCTGTCAAAAGCCGAATCAATATCCTCGCAGAGCCTGTCGAGATATTGAGGTATCAGCGAGAGCAGACGCGGAGTAGAGTAGGACACAAAGGAACAGTATGCGCAGCGTGTGGGGCAGAAGGGAACCGAGACGTAGACGCTGCACGAATCATCTTCGAGCGAGGAAATAATGCCCGATTCCGCTTTTGCGGCGGACGCGGCAAGCCTTGCCTTTGCGGGTGTGGTGAGATAATCAGTTTCGTACATCGTCACGGCTTGATCGAAGCTGCCGCCTTCGCGGTAAAGAGAGGTGGCGAGCTTTGAAGGACGCACGCCTGTAAGTATTCCCCATTCCGGATAGAAATCGAGCATACGTCCCAGCAGGCGGTAAATCGCTCTGCCCGCGCAGAGAGAACGCTCGTGGTCGCTGTCTTCACGCAGCGTATCGCTCTGTACCAGCCTGTCGCTTCTGCCGTCGATCGACGCGGAGACCGACGTGGTAAAGGTCATATCCTCCTGTGAAGCATCCACATATACGTGCGGTCTTCCGTCCTCTGGTTCGTCCGGCGAAAAGGTCTCGCCCGGGAAAAACAGCAGGCACAGAGTCTGTACATAATAGGGCTTTATCAGAGGCGTATTTATTGTAGTAAGCATTTTTTTTGTGATGACTGACAGCATTCAGCGTTTTTTCAGCACGCCGCTGTCCATGATTATGGTAACAGGACCGTTATTGCACAGCTCTACCTGCATATCCGCGCCGAAGCGTCCAGTTTCCACTCCGCCGGGAATCCTGTCGCGCAGCAGAGCCGTGAAATATTCATACAGCGGTTCGGACACTGCGGGAGGCGCGGCATTCAGAAAATCGGGACGGTTGCCGTGAGCGTAATTGGCAGCCAGCGTAAACTGTGATATGACAAGCGCGTTTCCGCCTATGTCGTTTATCGAGCGGTTCATTTTTCCGTTCTCGTCTTCAAATATCCGCAGCTTTGAGATCTTTTCCGCGAGAAGCTCGGCGTCGGTCTTTTCATCGCCGTTGAGTACTCCGAGCAGTATCATAAGACCCTCGCCGCATTTTCCGACGACGTCTCCCTCTATTGCGACGGAGGCGTGAGAAACTCTTTGAAGTAATGCGATCATTTATCTGTACCGTGTAATATCATGCGTAGCCGCGTTCACAGCTTTCGACTCCGCTGATCCCGCGTATGCGCGACATGATGGATTTCATGTGTTCAAGGCTCTTGCATCCTATCACAAGACTGATGAGCATTGAGCCGTCTGTAAGGCACTGTGTATTTATCTGCATGATCGAGATTTTCATATCGGCAATGGCAACGGTAATGTCGGCGATCATGGCTATCCTGTCCCGGGCGATCACATCGAGCTTGCACTCGAAAATGTCGCTGACCGAGCTGTTCTCTTCCTCCCAATATGCGCTGACGAAACGGTCGGCGTATTCGGGATCGTTTATATGTGCGGAGATGTTGTGACATTCGCGCTTGTGGATCGAAATGCCGTAGCCTTTTGTGATAAATCCGACCAGCTTATCGCCGGGCAGAGGATTGCAGCAGCGCGCGAGCTTGTAGGCGCAGCCGTCCTGACCGTCTATCACTATGCCGCTGCGGTGGGAATGAGGCTTTACTGGGGCGGATAACAAAGGCTCGTCCGCGGGAAGGGCTTCTGTCCTTACGATGCTGTTGAATTCGTTCTGTATGCGGCGGATGACCTTCGCCATTGAGATTCCGCCGTAGCCTATGGTATTGTAGAGGTCGTCAACGCTCTGAATACCGAGGCTAAGCGCGGCATTAGTGAGAATTTCGTTTCTCTGAGCCTCCGTACAGCGTCCCATGCGGTGAAGCTCACGGTCTATCTCGGCGCGTCCGAGCTGGATATTCTCACTGCGTTTTTCCCGCTTGAACCATCCGCGTATCTTTGTTCTCGCGGCGCTGGTCTTGACTATCTTGAGCCAGTCGCGGCTCGGTCCCTTGCTGTTCGCCGAGGTGAGTATTTCAACTATCTCGCCGTTCTGAGGTACGCGGTCAAGCGGAACGATCATTCCGTTTATCTTCGCTCCGACCATTGAATTGCCGACGCCGGAATGGATGGTATAGGCGAAATCTATAACGGTGGCTCCGTGCGGAAGGTTGATAACGTCGCCCTTGGGAGTGAATACGAAGGTTTCGTCCTGGAATATGTCGATTTTGAGCGCGCGGAGAAATTCATCCGGATCGCGGGCTTCATCCTCGGTTTCGACAAGCTTTGCGACCCATTCGAGACGTTTGTTTATATCGTCGGAATTGGTATGATCGCCCGACTTGTATTTCCAGTGGGCGCAGACGCCGTATTCCGCGACGTGGTGCATTTCCCAGGTTCTTATCTGTACCTCAAAGGGTATTCCGTCGTGACCGATGACCGTCGTATGGAGCGAACGGTAGTTGTTGGGCTTGGGAGTTGATATGTAATCCTTAAACCGTCCGGGAATGGACTTGAAGGTATCGTGAATTATGCCGAGCACCTGATAACAATCAAGCTCCGTATTCACCAGCACGCGGAGAGCGTAGAAGTCGTAGATCTCATCGAAGCTCTTGTTCTGCTCGTACATCTTGCGGTAAATGGAGTAAACCGACTTGACTCTGCCTTCGAGCGAAAACTCAAAGCCGGCAGCCTTGAGCTTCTGTTCGACGATGGTCTTGCAGTTGTCGATAAAACCGCGGTTCTTGCCGTATTTCTGCTCAATATCGTTCCGAACCTCCTCGCAGCCTATCGGGTCGAGGTAGTTGAGCGAAAGGTTTTCAAGCTCCTGCTTTATTTTCTGAACGCCGAGGCGGTGAGCCAGAGGCGCGTATACCTGCATCGTTTCGAGAGCCTTGACGCGGCGCTTCGGTTCGGGTTTCGCGTCAAGAGTGCGCATATTGTGCAGACGGTCGCAGAGCTTTATGAAGATAACGCGGATATCCTTTGACATGGCGAGCAGCATCTTGCGGATGTTCTCCACATGCTCCTCCTCCTTGTCCTCGAAGGGTATCTCCATGAGCTTCGTAAGTCCGTCCACAAGATTCGCCACATCGTTGCCGAAGTCGTGACGGAGAGTGGGCAGGTCAACGTTTGCGCCGCAGTCCTCCACCGTATCGTGAAGCAGAGCCGCGCAGATGGAGTCTGTATCGAGTCCGAGGGAAGCGACTATTTCTGCGACGGCAATGGGATGGGTGATATATTCTTCACCGCTGTTGCGGTACTGTCCGGCATGAAGCTTTTTTGCGAAAAGATAGGCTCGGTTAATTTTCTCCATATCATAATGCTTTCCGGACTTTTCAAGCGCGGTAAAAAGCTGCTGAGCTTCATCGTACATTATATCACCTTCCTTACTGTTAATATTGTTATTTGGGTTTGTATTATTACTGCCTTGACTGAAGAAGACGGCGGTAAAGCGGGCTTTCGTCGAGAGGGACCTTTCTTCCTGGAGCCTGATTGACGAGCTTTATTCCGTATATTGCCGAATCGGAGTTATATGCGTCAAGCTCGATAAGTCCGGCCTGAGCGAATATCTCGAGCATAAGATGAAGCTTGACCGTGTCATAGGCTCCGGTAAGCTCGCGTGAAATCTGACGGAGGTTTATTCTCGCGCTGTCTCCGCAGCGGCGGAGACGGTTGTAAAGCTGAGCGAAATCTCCCCGTGAGGGAATGTAGGTCTGCGGAATGTTTCCGGCTGCGCCGCTGATTATGCTGTCATATACGGCGATCTGGCTGTCAAGCGCGGCGCGGCGGTTTCTGTTCATACGCACGTTTCGCACCATAAGCTGGACCGACTGATTGTTCATGAAATCGTTTATGGAAAGGTTGAACATGAGATCGGCGCGGTCTCCCGCGAATATCTCAAGCTCATCCGGCGAGCTTCCGAACAGTACCGCGGATATTGTGTTTCCTTCCGAGCGCACGCTGAGGCGCGTGTGTCTGTTGCCGCCTATGGGAGACGCTTCGAGGATTTCGGCGTCACGCAGAAGAAATACCGGAGTTTCGTTTGACACTCCGCAGGGTTCAAGGAGTGTAAGCTCACGGGCAAGCCGAAGCGATATTTCGATTCCCTTCAGTTCAAGATCGGCGACAAGGGCGTTGTCATCCTCTCCCGCGGAAAAGTGTCCGGCGGCATATTCGTTTATGGCGCGCCGGAAATCGTCAACTCTGCCGCGTTCTATCGACAGTCCCGCCGCAAGCTCGTGACCTCCGAATTTGACCAGATAATCGCTGCAGCTGCTCAGCGCGTCCACCAGGTTCAGACCCTTTACCGAACGTCCCGAGCCCTTTCCGTTGTCGCCGTCATAGGTTATCAGAATGGAGGGCTTGTTGTATTTCTCGGTGATCCTCGAAGCCACGATCCCGATAACGCCGTGATGCCAGCCGTCTCGCGCAAGCACGATAACTGGATTGTCACCGCCGAGGAGTCCGTCAGATTCGATGATCTCCTCCGCCTGCATGGTGATGAGCTTTTCCTGTTCCTGACGCTCGGTGTTTATCTCGCACAGCTCAAGCGCGGCGGCGGCGGCTTTTGAATGTGAAGACGTGAGCAGAAGCTCCACCGCGGCTGACGCATCGCGTATCCTCCCGGCGGCGTTGAGACGGGGCGCTATGGTATAGCCGATAAGCGAGGTATCCGCGCGTCTTTTCTTTGTTCCGGGTATTACGCTGTCGCCGAGCGAGATTCCAGATTTTTCAAGCAGAGCCACCAGTCCGGGACGGCGGTTGCGTTCGAGGCATCCCAGTCCGAGCCGCACGATAAGCCGGTTTTCGTCGGTGAGCGGCATTACGTCGGCAACGGTGCCTATGGCGATCAGATCTGAATATTCATCGCAGATATATCTGCTGATTTCAAACTGTGATTTTTCGGGTGAAAATCTGCTTTCGAGTGCGCAGACAAGCTTGAAAACCACTCCCACGCCCGCAAGCTCTCCGAAAGGATAACCGCTGTCGGGACGGCGCGGATTGACTACCGCACAGGCATCGGGGATTCTGCTGTGACATTCGTGGTGATCAGTGATGACAAGCTCCATTCCGAGGGATTTGACGTACTCGGCTTCCTCGCAGGCCGTAATACCGGTATCCACCGTTACGATGAGCGAATATCCGTCGCCGTGCAGCTTCGAAACCGATTTTTTTGACAGACCGTAGCCTTCACCGGCGCGGCATGGTATATAATAACCTATGTCCGCTCCTCTGGATCTCAGATAGAGAAGAAGAGTGGTTGTCGAGGTGACTCCGTCAACGTCATAATCTCCGTATATGCAGATTTTTTCTCCGTTCCTTACCGCTGTTACTATCCTGTCAGCGGCTTCGCTCATATCCCGAAGCAGGAACGGATCCCGGAAGGAAAAGGACGCGCAGCTGAGAAAGCTCTCGGCTTCCTCCTTTGTGCGGCACCCCCGCATATACAGCAGCGCGGCGGTTATCGGAAGAAGCCCGAGCTGATGCGAAAGTCCGGCAGAGGCGTTTCTTACTTCGTCTCCGCCTGAAACCACCCAGCTTCTTCTTGCGCCCGATATTCTTTTTTGCGGTGTGTTGTTCATTTCGTGTCTTTTCTCCGGGGATAATTATCGAATATTCCGCTTTTATGGATTCAATAAAGCGGACGGTATCTTTCCATGAGCTTCGCGGCGGTGTTGATTCCGTCAAGTGCCGCGCTCGTGATACCTCCCGCGTATCCCGCGCCTTCTCCGGCAGGATACAGGTTGCTGCAGTGAGGCGAGGTAAAGGCTTCGCTGCGAAGAATGCGCAACGGCGCGGAGGTGCGTGTCTCAACTCCGGTCAGCAACGCGTAGGGAGCCGCGAAACCGCTTATCTGTCGGTCAAAGCTAGCGATACCCATTTTCAGCATATCGCACACCTCCTGCGGAAGAATACAGTTGAGGTCGGATATCCTGCAGCCATTGCCGTTCATGTATGTGGGGTTTACTTTTGTGGGTTCATGTAAAGCTCTGCCTTCGAGAAAGTCGCCGAAGGTCTGTATCGGAGCGCTGTAATCGCTGCCTCCCGCGACAAACGCGGCGCGTTCGAGTCTGCGCTGAAACTCTATCGGATCATCCGGCGAAACCGACACGGCTATGGCGGCGTTAGAATTGCGTCCGTCGCGGGCATATCGGCTCATTCCGTTCGTGACCACTCCTCCGCTCTCCGAAGCCGCCGCGATAACCTCGCCGCCGGGACACATACAGAAGGAGTAAACGCCGATATCTCCCTTTCGGCGCGAAAGCGTATATTCGGCGGGACCGAGGCGTGGGTCTCCGGCATATCTGCCGTACATGGCGCTGTCTATTTCTTCGCGGAGATGTTCTATTCTCACGCCTACCGAAAAGGGCTTGGGAGTTATGTTATAGCCTTCGCGGATAAGATATTCATAGGTGTCGCGGGCGCTGTGTCCGACAGCAAGAATGACGGCTCCGCAGGGAATGTCTCCGTTCTGAGTGCTGACCGAAACTGCTCTGCCGGAGGATATGTTTACCGCACAGAGCTTCGTGCCGTATTTTATTTCACCGCCGAGCGAGGTTATATAGGCGTCGGCTCTTTTTACTATCTCTCTCAGCCGGTCTGTACCGATATGAGGCTTGGCCTGAGTCATTATTTCATCTGGCGCGCCAAGCTCGTGAAGTCTTTTCAGCACATAATGACAGAGAGGATCGTTTACTCGCGTGACCAGCTTTCCGTCCGAAAACGTACCGGCGCCGCCTGCGCCGAACTGGATATTTGAATTCTCATCGAGGATTTTTTCGCTCATGAAGCGTTCGACAGCCTGCGCGCGGCTGTCAATATCCGCGCCGCGTTCGAGGATTATCGGACGGTAGCCGTATTCGGCGAGTATCATCGCGCTGAACATTCCGCAGGGTCCGAAGCCCGCGATAACCGGTCTTTCGTAAAGCGCTTCATCACCGAGGACAAATACGGGGTCCCGGTCGCGCAGTACAACTCCGTCGCATTTTATCAGCAGAGAAGAGTCAAGCTTTTCACTTGGGATCTCCGTCTCTATGAGTACCGTACTGACGAAGCGTATGTCATCCCGCTTTCTTGCGTCAACCGACCGCTTATAAAGCGAAACCGAGGAAATGTCGCGTCTGGAAAGACAGGGACGTATCTTTTTCATCGCCGCCGCAAACAGCTCTCCGTTGTCCGCCGTAAAGGGCAGCGATATGTTTCTTACCGCAATCTGTGTCATGACAAGGTCATCCGATCATCAGCTTCTGCGTGTATTCGCCAAGAACGTAAGTAGTGCTGCTGTACGCGCCTGCCGAAATCACTATATTGAGCGGAACCGATACTTCTCCCGCGCCTTCGCTTATCGAGCTGAGATCGACCGTCGCGCTCAGACGTTCCGAGTCGATATATTTGGGTGCGTTGGGCTGACCGCGGAGAGTGATGCTTATGCTCTCGGAAAGAGGCGTGAAATTAAGTACGGCGGGATTTATATAGGTTATGGCGTTCAGCTCAAGAACAAAATCGGTAACGTCGTACAGCTCGACGCCGACGACCGCGGCTGATACGCCCGAAGCATTGGTCACGCCTTCCGGAAGCGTAATCTCGCGTGAAATATTGTCGGTAAGCAGCTTGGTTTCGTCTATCGGCGCAAGCGGGATTTCGTTTATTGTCGAAACCACCGATTCCTCGCCGCGGATCGTTATTGAAGAGGGCGATATGCTTATGTTTGAGTTGCTTTCATCGCAGTAGCCGTAACGGAATTTGACCTTGAGCGGTACGACCTTCTTGAAATAGACGGGTATCTTTATCATGCAGTCGGACGCGGACATGGTAAGCCTGCCCGAAACCGCATTGCCGTTCTCGTCAACCGGTACGATACCGGCGGTGCAGGTGATGCTGCTGGTGAGATTTCCGCATTTTACCGTACAGAGAGCGCAGTCGATCTTGTTCAGAAGCAGCTGAGGTCCGCTGATTTTTACCTTTGCGGTGTCTGTGGTTATCTCTCCGAGCTCATAGGGCTCGGATACAGTGTAGCCGGTGAGCTTTACCTTAACGTCCTTCTGTATGGTGGTTATTATGTCAATGTCGATAGTGACTGAGGAAATCGACTGGGTCGTTATCTCTATCGAACGCGGAGAACTGATTTTTATCGGTACCGTATGCTGACCGGCGTCGGTTATCGACGAAGCGTCAGCGATCGCGGTAAAGCTGTCGGGCGTGAGCTTGTTTATATCGCGCAGCTTTCCGCTTACCGTGACGTCCACTCTCTCGTCATCATCGGAAAGGAGGGTAAAAGCGCCGTCGGTTTTTATTGTGACAGGTATATCGGTTATTTCGCGTGTGTCGATGATCTCGTTCTGAGAGGAGGCGTAGACCCAGATGATAAAGGCTATGACGATCGCGCCTATCCTCATGAGAATATTCTGAGTGCGGGTGCTTTTGACGGTAAGCTCTCCGGAGCTTTCTATTTCATGCTCGATATAGCTGTTGTCTTCATTCTGATTATTCTTCATCGGAAGCGCCATCCTTTCCTGACGAATCCTTTTTGCCGAGCGTGCGGATGAGATTGATATTTCTGCGTATCTTTCCTTCTTCCTTCTTCACCAGAAGAATATCGCGCAGCTCGCGGCGCAGAGTCATGTAATCGTATCCGCGGTGGAGATTGCCTTCTACCGCCATGGATACGTTTCCGGTTTCCTCGCTGACGACCAGAACGATGGCGTCGCTGTTTTCCGACATTCCGATAGCGGCGCGGTGGCGTGTACCGAGGTCCTTGATTATATCGTTATTTGTTGAGAGCGGAAGAAAGCATCCTGCGGCGCAGATGCGGTTTGAACGTATGACAACAGCGCCGTCGTGCAGCGGAGCCTTGTTGAAGAAGATATTGCGCATGAGATGAGGCGACATATCTGCGTTTACTGTTACACCGCTTTTTATCACGTCGCCGAGCTTCGTGGTGCGTTCTATGACTACGAGCGCGCCGGTCTTGTCCTTTGAAAGGTCAAGCAGGGTCTCGCAGAGCTTATCTATGAAAGCGGAGGTTGCGTCGTTTGTATTGTCGGCCTTGCCGAAGTTTTTCAGACCCTTCAGCGATTCGCCGCCCATCTTTTCGAGACCGGAACGAAGCTCCGGCTGAAACACGATTACAATGGCGATCATACCGACCTGGAATACCAGCTGCATTATGAACAGGAGCGCGTCGAACCGGAATACCTGCGCGATGATTTCGAGAATAAGCAGAAAAGCAATTCCGAGAGCGAGCTTTCCGGCACGTCTCTCGAGAACAAACTTCATCACGTAATACATCAGCAGCGCGACAATGAGAATATCAAGCAGATCGTTTATACCGAAGCTTGAAATCTGCTGCCTGAAATTTGAAAAAAGCTCGAGCAATCTCTCGTTTTTCATCTGTATTACCGGCACCTCCCGCTGAATATGTTAATAGGAACACTCCCCCAATATTATTACCATAATATGATACCACAATTCGGTGAACAATTCAAGAGATTGCGGAAATTATTTTCGCGGACGCTCCTGATACAAAAAACAAAAAACATGAGGTACCGTTATTGCAGACGGTACCCCGGGATGCTCTCTTTAACGAGAATGTATTACTTTGATTTGCCAAGATAGGCTTCCTTGATGGAATCATCGGCGAGGAGCTCGGCTCCGGTGCCTGATTTGGCGAGTCTTCCGCTTTCGAGGACATAGGCGCGGTTGGCGCATTTCAGCGCCATGTTCGCGTTCTGTTCGTTGAGAAGAACGGTGATTCCCTCGGAATTGATGGTTTTGATAATCGTGAAAATGTCGCGGACGACCAGCGGCGCGAGACCGAGCGAGGGTTCGTCCATCATGATAAGACGGGGCTTTGCCATGAGCGCGCGTCCGACTGCGAGCATCTGCTGTTCGCCTCCGGAGAGCGTGCCGGCAAGCTGCCATTCCCTTTCCCTGAGTCTCGGGAACAGACCGTAAACGTATTCGATATCAGGCTTTATATCGTCATTGCGGAGATACGCGCCGATTTTCAGGTTTTCCTTTACGGTAAGATTCGGGAAAACTCTGCGTCCTTCGGGAACAAGAGTTATTCCGCGGCTCACTATCTGGTCGGGCTTCATTCCGGCTATTTCGCTGCCCTCAAAGCTGATGCTTCCGCTCTTGGGCTTGATAAGTCCCGCAATGGACTTGATCATACTGGATTTTCCCGCGCCGTTGGCGCCGATAAGGGTTACTATCTCACCGCGCGGAACGTCGATAGACACGTTTCTTACGGCTTCGATGCCTCCGTAGGAAATGCAGAGATCGGTAATTTTCAGAATTATATCACTCATCTTCGCTTACCCCCAGATATGCGTCAATAACACGCTGATTGTTCTGAATCTCCCTGGGTTCTCCCTCCGCGATAAGACGTCCGAATTCTATGACATATATCCTGTCCGAAATACCCATTACGAGGTTCATGTGGTGCTCGATAAGCAGAACGGAGAGATTGAACCTGTCCTTTATGTCTTTTATGAACTGAGAGAGCTCAAGTGTCTCCTGAGGATTCATTCCGGCTGCGGGCTCGTCAAGGAGCAGCAGCTTAGGATGTGTGGCAAGCGCGCGGGCGATCTCAAGCTTTCTCTGCTTTCCGTAGGGGAGAGACGTTGCAAGCTCGTCGCATACGTCGTCGAGCTCAACCAGCTTGAGCAGCTCCATCGTCTCCTCGCGCATTTTCGCCTCGTCTTTTCCGTTGAGATGAAGCGCAGCGGTAAAGAAATTGGAGGTGCGGCGGAGATGCATCGCGGTTAGCACGTTTTCAAATACGGTCATCGACCTGAAAAGTCTGATATTCTGGAAGGTGCGCGCCATGCCCAGCTTTGTGATCTGGTCGGAGGTTTTGCTGATGTTTTTTCTGTATTCGCCGAGATGCCCGCCGGAATAATTCTTTTTAGCCTTTCCGGTGGGATGAGCTTCTATAATCAGCCGGTCCTCGAAATAAATCGCGCCGTTGGTAAGGTCGTAAAGTGCGGTTATGGCGTTGAAAGCCGTAGTCTTGCCGGCTCCGTTGGGGCCTATAAGCGCGACTATCTCGCCCTGTTTTACTTCGAGATTGAGACTGTTGACGGCGACAACACCGCCGAACTGCATGGTCATGTTTTCAACACGTAAAACGCTGCTCATCACTTGCCCTCCTTATTCTTCTTTTTGAACAGATTCGGAAGGGTTTTATTGAAAAAGCTTCCGATACGGTCGGGGTCAAGCTCACGCTCACCCATGATACCCTTTCTGAAGAAGAGCACGATTATCATGATGATCACCGAGAAGATAACGAGACGGAATCCTCCGCGGAAAAGCTTGGGCGCGTTGATTCCGAGGAACGTACCGCTGTCGAGACCTCTGAGCCACCATTCCGAACATGCGATGTAGAGATATGATGCGAGCACAGAGCCGGTAACCGAACCGATACCGCCGATCACGACGATAAGCAGAATCTCGTAGGTGAGAGCGCTCTTGAACTGAGACGCTGTCACCGAGGACTGATACATTGCCAGCATTGCGCCGCCGACTCCCGCAAAGAAGGAGCTTGTGACGAAGGAAATGATCTTGTGCTTGGCAAGGTTTATGCCCATGGCCTCTGCGGCGATCTCATCGTCGCGTATAGCCTTGAATGCGCGTCCGTAGGTGGAGTTTATAAGCAGAACGATAAATGCGATGCATACCGCCGCGATTATCACATAGGGGATGAGCTTTTTGAAGGCGGGATAACCCTTGAGCTGAATGGAGCCGTTGGTTATTGCCTCGAGACCTTCCCACTGGGAAAAGGCGCGGACGATTTCGGCAAAGCCGAGAGTGGCTATCGCAAGATAGTCGCTCTTGAGCTTGAGCACGGGAAGACCGATAAGAAACGCGAATACTGCCGCTATAACGCCTGCGAGGATCATTCCCAGCCACCAGGGAAGCGTGACGTGAATTGCGGCGCCGCCTTTAACGAGATAATAAAGCTGTTCGCGCGCTTCATCGGGAATGGTGAGCACGCCGTAGGTGTACGCTCCGAGAAGCATGAAACCCGCCTGACCGAGAGAGAAAAGTCCGGTAAAGCCGTTGAGCAGGTTCATCGAAACGGTGAGCAGAGCATAGACCGTACCCTTTTTAAGGATCGTTATGGGCATTGAATAGGTAGGCCAGATACAGTCGGCGGCAATGAAAACGCCGAGAAGGATGAGGAAAAAGATTATAAGCTTGAGCTCTTTTTTGTGTGCGGACGGGTCAAGCATTTTCTGTTTTGTATTCATTACGACACCTCACATCACACACGGTCGATTTTCTTCTCGCCGAAAATGCCAGTAGGCTTGACGCAGAGAATGACTATAAGCAGAGCAAAGGTAAACGCGTCCGAGAAAGCGGTGAGTCCCGCCATCTTGAGGAGGTTTTCGCATATACCGATTATGAACGCGCCCACTACCGCGCCGGGAATGGAGCCTATTCCGCCGACAACAGCCGCAACGAAGGCCTTGAGTCCGGGAGCGGCTCCCGAAGTAGGCTGAACCGAAGGATAGTTGTTGAAATAAAGCACCGAGCCTACAGCGGCAAGAAGCGCGCCTATTACGAATGTGGCGGAAATTACGCTGTTTATCTTGATTCCCATGAGCAGAGAGGTCTGGAAATCGACGGAAGCGGCACGCATTGCCATGCCTATCTTGGTCCTGTTAATGAGAAGCACGAGTATCACGACCAGAACGATAACTATAAAAGGCGTGATGACCGTGACACGCTTGGTGTCCGCGCCGAGAACCTGAACACTCTCGACAAGATACGGCAGTGTGGGGTAAACCTGAGGAAGACCTCCGGTAACGTAAAGCGCGACGTTCTGAATGAGATATGATACTCCGATAGCCGATATCATTACCGACATACGCGGAGCCTCACGAAGGGGCTTGTAGGCGAATTTTTCAATGCAGAATGCCAGCAGAACCACCAGAATCACCGTAAGCGGAATAGAAAGATAAAACGGAAGCGCGGTCTGGATATAAACCATGAGCAGACCGCCTACCATGAATACGTCGCTGTGCGCGAAGTTGATCAGACGCAGTATTCCGTATACCATCGTATATCCTATGGCAATAAGGGCGAGCTGACCGCCGAAGGAGATACCTGAAAGCAAATAAGCCATAGTAAACCTTTCTGAAAAGCGTAACAGTAATCAGCAATCGACGAACAGCAATCCGAAGCAGAATTGCTGACTGTTGATCACTGATTACCGATTTATACAAACAAGGTCGGCACGTATATCCGAAGAATAAGCGTGCCGGCCCGTCTCAATATTCTGCCGAATTATTCAGCGGACTGTTCCTTAACGAATGTCCAAACGCCGTTGGCTGTGTCAACCCTCTTGATGAAGGCCGTGCTGCGTACTGCGTCGCCGGTAGCATCGAAATAGATGAGACCTGTTACGCCGGAGTAAGCGTTTTCAGCGCTGTTCATGGATGCGAGAGCGGACATAACAGCCGCACGTGTGGAAGCTATGTCGGAAATCGTGTCGAGCTTTTCAATAGCGTAAAGAGCTGTCATGTAGGAGTCGTAGCCCATTGCGGAAACAGCCGCTACCATGTAGTCGCCGCCGTTTTCAGCCTTGCGCTGATCGTCTGCCTTCATCCACTCAACGAAACCGTTATCGAAGTCGGCGTTTGCGCCTTCCTGATAGAATGTGGTGACCTGAATGTCAAGAGAGCTGTCCTTTGCTGCGCCGACGATTACGTTGGAATCCCATGTATCGCCTGCGAGAAGTGTGCCGGTGTAGTTCTTGGACTTTGCAACGTCAACGATCTTCTGAGCGTAGGATGTGGATGTGGGGGCGAAGATAACGGACGCGCCGTTGTCGATAGCCTTCTGAACATAGGCCGTGAAGTCGTCGTTGCCGTCGGGGAACTCTTCATAGATACATGCGCTCTCGCCGAATGCCTGCTTGAAGTAGTTGGCAAGTCCTACGTCGTAGTCGTTGCCCTTCTGAGCGAGAACATAAGCCTTGGATGCGCCGAGACCCTTTGCATAGTTAGCGAGAACCGTGCCCTGGAAGGGATCGAGGAAGCATGTGCGGAAATAGTGCGTGTTGCCTGCGGTTACGAGGGGGTTGGTGCAGGTAACGCCGATAGCGGGAAGTCCGGCTTCCTTGAATGTATCGGATGCCGCGATGGAAACGCCGGAGCCGTAGGAACCGAGAACTACCGCAACTTTTTTGTTGATGAGCTCGGTTGCCGCGGAGATAGCCTTGTCGTTGGAGGACTGGTTATCAACGATAACAAGCTCGACCTTGTATTCGGTTTCGCCTATGGTTACCGTATTCTTTACCGAGTTGGCATACTTGATACCGAGGGTTTCCTGCTTGCCGCCGGCGCCGTTGTCGCCGGATGCGGGCTCGTAAACGCCGATGTAGATCTTGTTGCCGCCGTCTCCGCAGGATGCGAGACAAACAGCGCAGGAAATGCACATAAGCGCTGCTAAGAACAATGCGAGAACCTTTTTCATGGTGTACTCCTTGAAAAATAAATATATTTGAATTGTGAGATTGCATAACGAAACTGCACAATCCATTGTCATCGTTGAACAGTATATCACAAAAAAATGAATTAGTAAATAGATATTGGCAATTTTGTTTTATAAAATTGACATTTATTACGTTTATCCGTGTATTTATTGTGTTTTCGGTGCAAAAAAAGCGTGCCGCGGCTCGGCTCGGCGGTTATGCGGACGCCGAAATACAAAATGTTGCATTTGCAATTGAATTGTTAATCTATGTGTGGTACAATGTCTGTATAACGGACAGGGTAAAGAATACTTCGGTGAAAAGTCATGAAACGGATCGTTGAATTTTTGAAAAATGATG
>JAZQNC010000222.1:0-3476 GCA_045627165.1 Eubacteriales bacterium | reverse complement strand
TTCGCGCATCATGGGCTGCAGCTTGTATTCAAGCTCCCTGTCTATTTCAGCCTTTGAGCCGCGCAGAACGTGCTTGTCGATTCCTCCGCGGAAAGCGATCTTCTTTCCGTATTTTTTGCGAAGCTGTACGATATCCATTCCGGCAGCAGGTTCGCAGGGGTAGAATATGTTGACACCGGCGCTGATGAATGCGTCTATGACAGGATTCATGTTGCCGTCGCTGTCCTGACACACAAGCCTTGTCCCGTTTGCGGCGAGAGGCGCGATGCACTTTTTATAATATGGCGCAATGAATTCTTCCACGATGGCAGGACCGACAAGTGGGCCGGATTTCCCCGCCATGTCCTCGTGAATCGAAATCTGATCCACAGTCATTCTGTCAGCGATCCTCTCAAACACTCTGACGCATGTATCGGAAATCGTATCGTAAATATCCCGCACAAGCTCCGGCTCATCGTAAAAGGCAAGACAGGCACCTTCGTCTCCCATAAGCTCGCGCAGGATATCGTACCCTCCGGGAAAGGATGTTACTACCGCGGTGCCCTGACTCTGCAGCTTTTTGACCTTTTCAATGCTTTCAATGCTGATTCGGCTATCGTCGAACTCAAACATATGTTTGAGCTTGAGCCAGTCGTCAAAGCAGGATACCGGCCAGGTTTCGGGCAGCGCAATTGTGGCGGTGCGCTTGTCCATCCGCACACGTCTGCCGTAACCGTCGATTCCGAGATAGAGATCCGCGGTGTTTTCAATGGTTCGGGACGGAAGCATGTGTATCGGACCGGTGTTTCCTATACCGCAGTACGGTACATAGTCAAAATCAAAGGCGGTCATGTTTATCTGTTCTTCTGTCGCGCCCTGGGCTCTCCATTCACGGTCGAGACCCACGATGGGACCGAACAGCTCCGAAAAGAAAGGTCTTTCGATATCACCATAGGTCATGAGATTTATATATTCTTCTACGGAAAATTTCATGATATGCCTCGCAGAAAGTTATCATTTTGCATGATTATACCATATCGGAATGGAAATGTAAAGTCTGCGCGAAAAAAGTCCTCTCCGATTTTACAGTCGGAAAGGACTCGTAATTTATTTAATTTGTCTTTACGCCCACGGCGTTAAGAAGGTAGCGCGACCATGCGGCGACGTTGGGATTATAGATATTGCTTGCGAAGATGATGTCGTCGAGGGGATAATCCTTGAGCAGCTCGTAAATATTGAATGTGACATGACGCGGGTCAACCACAATTATATGTCCGTAATGCTCGCAGAGATAGGGAACAAAGGCGTTTCCGAAGGAATCCTTCAAAACCATGCAGTTTTTGTTCTGCGGATTATCGGGTACCGTGATTACCGTATAACCGTTGTCTCCGCCGATGAACGCGCCGTAGCTTCCGTACTGGGTGAGTATGGAGCTGTTGTAGGTCGTTTCCGCGCTGTTGTATATGGTCATGGTATGCGCCTTGGTCGGAATGTAGGCATATACGCTGTCATATATCAGCTTGACTCGCTCATCCTTGGTGAAGGAATACATCGTGCCCTGGAATTTGTCGGTAAGCTTCATCTCGGTGAAGCTTTCGAGGGGAGTCGGCGTCATACCGACAGCCTCGGCAAACGAGGCGTAGGCATAATATGCTCCGCGTCCGGTCCAGTGGTGGTCGCTCTTGAAATAAAGATATTCGTCGCGGTGCTGCCATACCTTGTCAAAAGGATTTACGCAGACGATGTCTTTGTCCATGAGAGCGAATACCTTTCTGATGATATCGTTCTGGTCGGTGAGCCTTCCTCTTCCGAAGGTGTCAAGCGGAAGTGTCGCGGAGGCGAGAGGACCTACGACCACGCTTACTCTGGACTTGGGGAAGAGAGAAGCGTAATACTTTACGGTATCGGCAAAATACTGCGCGTTGTTCTTTACGAAATATGGGATCGAATATACCGCGTCCTTATAGATGACCAGTCCGTTGGTCAGTATCTCCGGTTCGTTAGTTATGATGGTATCGATCTCGGATACGTTTTCATCGGGTTTGATTGAAACGGATACATGGACATTGCAGACTGCCTGAAGCTTTCCGACGCCTGCCGTCAGTTTTGTAGTACCCGCGGCGACTCCGGTAACGAGAAGATGATCTCCCTCGGCGGTCAGCTTGGCAATGTTGGCGTTCTCATTGCGCCATGCTATTCGTACACCCTCAAGCCCTTCCGGTGTGACGTAAGCGTACAGCTCCTTTCCCTGACCCACAGACAGATAGATATCGTAGCTGCTGAGAGTAAGCTCCTTAACCGGAGATTCGGTCTCCGGCGGATCGGTCTCATCAGGCTGCGCTTCGGCGCTTTCCGCTGCGGTGCTTTCCGCTTCGGATCCGCTGTCCTCAACAGTCTTTTCTGTTTCCGTGATTTCCGTATCGGTTTCATCACCGAATACGAATTCCTGTACTTCCGCTTCGAGAGTTTCGCTCTCTCCGGTATCGTCAATACGCTCCGCGGCGTCGGGAATGTCCAGAGTTATATCCGAGGTTTCGGCGTTTTCGACCGAAATAAAGCTCAGCTCGCTGTCGTTTGTGCCGTAAAGCGTTCTGACCTTATTGGCTATGCCGATAAGTCCTTCGCGTCCGATAAAAGTATCGGAGACAAAAGACGATATTCCCGCGAAATAGCTTCCGTCAGTCAGAGAGTCAACGGAAAACTCCGGAAATTTATTCAGCGTCCGCTGCTCGCTGACAGAAACAGTGGGACGGTCTGTCTGAAAAGCATTGAACAGCACGGCAGAGGCGAACAATGCTCCGACAATTATCAGTGTGATTATATCAACCTTGCGTTTCAATTTGTTATCCTTTATGCGTTGGGGTGGTTACAGTTCTCAGAATCTGAAATACAGGAAGGGATTGTAGGTGTTTCCCGCCAGCATTACGGTGCAGAGGAAAACTGTTCCGATGACAAATATGGTCTTCGAGGCGCGTAGTACGGTGTAGCGGCGTTCCTCTCCGATTCTGTCAAACAGCTTTTTGAGAAGTGACGAGATCAGAGGCGTGCAGAGAATGAGCGACGCGATAAGCAGCCATATATTGGATTTAAGTATGGTAAGCTCGTAAATGTCTCCCGCCGGAGAATTGATTCCGAACAGCGTTCCGAGCCTTGAAATAAAATCCCCTTCGGTGTAATAGAATATCGTCCAGCCTACAAGCGTCACGAATATTGTGTAGATGTATGAGATGATTCCGCACAACGGCTCTTTGAGCTTTCCGAGTGCGGGCATAAGCAGTTTCTTTTCCAGCAGAAGCAGAAGCGCGTAATAAAGTCCCCAGACAATGAAATTCCAGGACGCTCCGTGCCACATTCCTGTGAGAAGCCAGACTATCAGCACGTTTCTGAGCCACATGCTGCGGTTTCCTCCGAGAGGGATATATACATAATCGCGGAAGAATGAGCCGAGAGAGATATGCCGGCGTCTCCAGAATTCGGTAGCTGATCTTGAAATATAG
>JAZQNC010000221.1:0-2890 GCA_045627165.1 Eubacteriales bacterium | reverse complement strand
TGAAAGTTCTGATACTTGAATGCAGCGGTATCGGCGGACAGATAGCCACAGCTCCCAAAATTGAAAATTTCCCGGCCGCAGGCGTGATAGACGGTCTGACATTTTCAGATAGGCTGTTTGCTCAGGTCCAGTCCTTCGGTGCTGAGGTTTCATTTGAAAAAGCCGAAGCGATAGCAAAGAACAACGGTGTGTTCTCTGTCACAACAGATTCGGGACTGTACTCCGCATATTCGGTTATTATTGCATCCGGTATGAAGCATCGTACGCTCGGTCTGGAAAATGAAGAAGAACTTACGGGATGCGGCGTATCGTACTGTGCGGTATGCGACGGAGGTTTTTACGAAGGCAGACCCGTTGCCGTTGTCGGCGGAGGTAATTCCGCGCTTCAGGAAGCTCTTTATCTTGCCGGTATGTGTTCGCGTGTTCATCTCATACATCGCCGCGATGAATTCAGAGCGGACAAGGCTCTTACAGATGAGATAACAGCCTCTTCCAACATAATTGTCCATACGCCTTTTACAGTCAGGCGTCTGATATCCGTGAACGGAGTTCTTTCTGAAATCGAGCTTTGCGGCTGTAATGATGCCAGGATTGAAACTGTCGCAGTGGATGCTCTGTTTGTCGCGATAGGCAATATTCCTCAGACGGACAGCTTCGCTTCACCGGCAAGGCTTGACGAAAAGGGTTTTATCATTGCCGGCGAAGATTGCCGAACTGATGTTGACGGGCTTTTTGCTGCGGGAGATTGCCGTACCAAAAAAATAAGGCAGCTCACCACAGCGGCGTCCGACGGTGCTGTCTCAGCTTTGAATGCAGTCGAGTATATCAGAACGGTAAAATAATATTGTGGGGGACAGAGTGATCTATCCCCCGATTTTGGATTAACAGGAGAATTGTAAATTGTCGGTAGTATCAGCGGTATTGTATGAATACAGATATATTCTTTTCTGTGTCGAAACCGTAATGAGTATCATTGCATTCTTTCTTTATGCGCTTGACAAACACAGGGCCAGGGCTCATAAATGGAGAATACCGGAATCGACACTGATTATGTTCGCCGCATTATTCGGAGCACCCGGAGCGGCTGCCGGTATGGTGTTCTGTCATCATAAGACGAAGCACACCAAATTCATCGTAACAGTTCCGCTGTTTCTTATATTGCAAATTGCATTGTTCATATCCATACTGCTGCATAATGCCTGACGGAGGTAATTTATGAAAAGATTGATTCCGATAATTCTGTTTCTATTATCAGCCCTGCTTATTTCCGGATGCGCTCAATCAGCTTCCGATGACGGCGTCGGAGATACCGATTCTGTTATTTCGGAAAGTGAAAGCGAAATCACAGAAACCGAAGAATACTCCGATACAGAACCACAAGAAAAGAAACTCACAATCGTATGTCTGGGTGACAGTGTGACACAGGGAATATTTGAGCTTGCGCCAGGCACCGCAGATTTTTTCAAGGGTTATGTGGTTGAACCGGAATCAGCGTATCCTTTCCTTCTTTACAACGCCTTGATCGAAAAAGGCATCAATGCGGAAGTGATCAATTCCGGTATCAGCGGAAACTATGTCTCAGACGGTATCAAACGACTTGACCGCGACGTATTTGCTTATAATCCTGACGTTGTTACGGTATGCTTCGGACTTAACGACGTATGCATTGAAGATGTTGAGCTATACAGATCAAATCTCAAAAAGCTCTTTAATATGATACGGGATTACGACAGCGGTATTAAAATTGTTTTCATGACACCTAATATGCTTGCCGCGAGAGTCGCGGACGAGGTACGCGGAAGCTATTTCAATACCGTATGCGCTATTGGTAACGTCGAAATTACGGAAAGCGGTCTGCTTGATACTTTCATGGACTGTGCAAGGGAGGTATGCGCCGAGTATGATATTCCCGTATGCGACGCTTACGCTTACTGGAAAAATCTGTATGAGCAGGGCGAAGACATCACCGCGCTTCTTTCCTCATACTGCACTCATCCTTCAAGAGAAATGCATAAGGTATTCTGCGATATGCTTCTCGATACTTTCAAAGAAAACGGTATAACAGACTGACAGTAAAAAACACATACACGTTTATTCATACAGTACACAATTTGTACTGTATTTTTATACAATTTATCTCTTGATTTTATGTTGCAATTAACATATAATATCCGATATTCACAATAATCATGGCATAATATTAGTATATAAACTCGGAGGTTTCAAGGTGTCAAACGATGCTATTTCAAATCACGAATATGTAAAGGTAGTTAAATTCGGAGGCAGTTCTCTCGCGGATGCTGCCCAGTTCAAAAAAACAGCGGATATCATCCGTTCGGATGAAAGCAGAAGATATTTGGTACCGTCTGCACCGGGCAAGCGTTTTTCGGGCGACACGAAGGTTACCGATATGCTCTACGAATGTTATGAGCTTGCTCTTGCCGGAAAGGACATTGAAATACCTTTCATGCGTATAGCCAATCGCTACCGCGACATTATCGCCGGTCTCGGACTCGAATTTTCGCTTGAAGAAGAATTTACCGCTATCAAGCTCGCGCTTATCCACCGCGCCGGACGCGATTACGCCGCAAGCCGCGGAGAATATCTCAACGGTCTGATTATCGCAAAATATCTCGGATTTGACTTTATTGATGCGGCCACCGTAATTTATTTCAAGGAAGACGGTACGTTTGATTCCGAGAAAACAAATGAAGTGCTTTCTGCAGAGCTTGCAAAGCACAGAACCGCTGTAGTTCCCGGTTTCTACGGTTCCATGCCAAACGATACCATAAAGACATTCTCACGAGGCGGATCAGATATTACAGGTTCAATTGTTGCGAGAGCCGTAAACGCCGATATTTACGAAAACTGGACAGACGTATCCGGATTT
>JAZQNC010000220.1:0-2621 GCA_045627165.1 Eubacteriales bacterium | reverse complement strand
TCACCAAGGACAGAGGTTTACGATCCGAAAACCTTCTTCCCTCACGCGGCGTTGCTGGGTCAGGGTTTCCCCCATTGCCCAATATTCCCCACTGCTGCCTCCCGTAGGAGTCTGGGCCGTGTCTCAGTCCCAATGTGGCCGGCCAACCTCTCAGTCCGGCTACCGATCGTAGACTTGGTGGGCCGTTACCTCACCAACTATCTAATCGGACGCGAGCCCATCTCAGACCGGATTGCTCCTTTGGTACCAGGAGGATGCCCTCCCAGGCACTTCATGCGGTATTAGCACAAGTTTCCCTGTGTTATTCCCCAGTCCAAGGCAAGTTGCTCACGCGTTACTCACCCGTCCGCCACTAAACTATCCAGAAAGCAAGCTTTCCAAATAGTCCCGTTCGACTTGCATGTGTTAAGCACGCCGCCAGCGTTCGTCCTGAGCCAGGATCAAACTCTCTGTCAAAACAGAAAATTCATTCTGACTTTACTTGAATCTTTCGATCCAAGACCATATCGTCTCCAATATGGATTTCTTCTTCACGTTTCCGTGAAGCTCAAAGGTGCTGACTAAATTTATCTTTCGCTGTCGCTCAAGATAAATTCCAATTATTGTATTCTTACAACAATCGTGATGCTTTCGTTGTTCAATTTACAAGGTGCAATCTTTCGTCGGTTCCAAGCTCTCTTGAATCCGTCCGGCGCTCTTTCGAACGCTTGATTATTATATCACAGATTCTTTCGCTTGTCAAGAGGTTTTTTCGATTTTTTTGAATCTTTTTTGTTTCATCCCGGCACATTCATTTCATTCTGTGCCTTTTTCGAAACATTTCTGATTCGTTTTCAAAATCGGTTTTCTCTCTTGCCGACTTTATTAGTATATCACAGAATCTTTCGTTTGTCAAGCCCTTTCTTCAAAGTTTTTCAACTTTTTTCTCGGGTCTTGACTCGCTTCCTCTGCTCCTTACCTGCTCTCTCTCGAGCGCTTGCATATCTTACCACATTATTTCCCCTTTGTCAACCCTTTTTTCTCACTTTTTCCCCCTTTGTTTAAGCCGCTGTCTCTTCCCGAAACAGCGGCTCTTTTTCTGGGCGTTTTGACATGTTCCCCTACTATTTTCGCATAAGTCAAATATATGTATTATGTTTACCTCGACTTCTGCGGTCCTTCCAAGCAGGATTCCAATAGCAAAGGATCAACGGCCGTCGTGCTTTCAATATACCGGGTATCAGAAATTGTAATCCACTTTCTCAAACTGACCGGTCTTGGAAGAGCGAACCGCAGCCAGCGCGGCGACCACAGTACACGCGCCTTCGCGTGCGGTCATCATTACAGGCTTATCATTCAGAATGATGTCGGCGAACGTACCAATCTCTCCGGTAGTATTATGATTGTTGACAGAGATGGGATAAAGCATGGGAGTAGTAAATCCGCAGGAGGAATCAGTCTTATAAACGGTCATATGGTTGCTTGTATTGTCGGTAATGATCGTACCCTTGGAGCCATAGAACACGCTGCGCATGGTATAGTCGCGCTTGCAGCCGGTAGATACGAAGACCTTTCCGATAACGTCGTTCGGGAACTTCATGATAGCGATGGTGCAGTCATCGGTAGGCCAATCGGTCAGCATCTTATGATTGGCAAAAGCCGCTACTTCGGTGGGGTTACCGGCGATCCAACGAAGCAGATCAACGGCATGACAGCCTCCGCCCAGGAATCCGTGACGCAGGGGATCTTTACGCCATTCCTTATACTTGCCGGGAATCTTGGAATAATCGTGGGCATACTCGCTTTCCACATAGAACAACTCGCCGATCTCGCCGTCGTCAATCAGCTTCTTGGCAGCCATAAAGCCCGGAGTAAAGCGGCAGATCTGGCCGACCATAAACTTCTTATCAGACTTCTCTGCGGCCTCTACAATGGCTTTACAGTCCTCTACAGTCATCGCCAGCGGCTT
The DNA here is from genome assembly GCA_045627165.1 of Eubacteriales bacterium. GTDB lineage: Bacteria > Bacillota > Clostridia > Oscillospirales > CAG-272 > JAZQNC01. The sequence continues at coordinate 673 of JAZQNC010000220.1, read as the reverse complement.
CTCGCACAGCACATGCTTACCGGCAGCAAGGCAGGCCAGAGACAGCTCACGATGGGACTGGTCAGGTGTGCAGACGATAACAGCGTCGATGTCATCGCAGGCCAGCATCTCGCTGACGTCGGTATAAGCGCGGGTTTCCGGGAACAGCTTATGCGTCTCATTCAGCACTTCTTCACGGATATCGCAGATAGCGACCAGCTCGGCATTATCAGTCTGACGCATACCTCTCATATGCTGCTGCGCCATTGTAGTGGCGGAAATAACGGCAAATCTAACTTTTTCCATAATAATTCTCCTTCTCATTTTTCGTACATACAGCAAGCAGTCCCGCGTTTGACAGAAGCAGACCGCTGTGTTATACTATCATCAAGTATATCGGTAATTTCGGCAGATGTCCATACCAATTCGGACAAAATATTTGCATGATTGGAGCATTTCTATCATGACCGAAGTGCATCCCAATTTTCATCAAACGGAACTATGTCCCGTTTTTAATATCACCAGAGTCATTACCCTGTTCCGTACAACATTAGGAACACATCATCATGAAGACCCGGAGATTTATTCGTTCTGGGAGCTCGTCAGTGTTGAAAAGGGTATGCTCTCTGTACAGATCGGTGACGAATCCTTCGACGTATCCTCCGGGCAGGTTATCCTGTATCCGCCAAACATT
>JAZQNC010000219.1:0-6883 GCA_045627165.1 Eubacteriales bacterium | reverse complement strand
ACATTGGAAAAGAAAAAGGCATCTGTTTTATACAGATGCCTTAAATCTTTGACGGATATTAATAATTCTCGGAGTTGAGCTCGAAATATGCCTGAGGATGAGCGCATACGGGGCAGATTTCGGGAGCGGCGGTGCCTACGATAATATGACCGCAGTTACGGCATTCCCAAACCTTGACCTCACTCTTTGCGAATACCTGCTGTGCCTCAACGTTGTGAAGCAGGGCACGGTAACGCTCCTCGTGATGCTTTTCGATGGCGGCAACGGCGCGGAACTTGGCGGCGAGCTCGACAAAGCCTTCCTCTTCGGCGGTTTTTGCGAAGCCCTCGTACATATCCGTCCACTCCTAGTTCTCACCGTCGGCTGCAGCCGCGAGATTTTCGGCGGTACTGCCTATGCCCTTGGGCTCCTTGAGCCAGAGCTTTGCGTGTTCCTTTTCGTTATCGGCGGTCTTGAGGAACATTGCGGATATCTGCTCGTAGCCTTCCTTCTTTGCGGCTGACGCGAAATATGTATATTTGTTTCTCGCCTGGGACTCGCCTGCGAAAGCGGCTGCGAGATTCTTTTCGGTCTGTGTTCCTGCGTAGGGATTGGACTTTACTTCTTCGAGCTTGTCGCCCTTCTGTTTGCAGCGGGGGCAGACGGCTTCCTCTCCGTCAGCGGCCTGAAATACTTCTCCGCAGATCTTGCACTTGTAGGTTTTCATAACATTTCACTCCTTATATCATAATAATTATCTGTTAATAGGAACGCATACTATTATACCGCAAAAACTCCGTATAGAATAGATTTTTTGCTGAATTCATTAAATATTTACAATTATTCGCCGAACTCGGATATGCGTTTTCTGAAATACAGATAGTCTTCAAATCCGACTTCTTCGGGTACTCCGTGATCGCAGGTGGGATAATAACCTCCCGCTTTTTTCATGAAGGGCATTATGCGCTCCACTTCACGGTCGATAGCGTCTTTTCCGGCGGCGAGGATACGCTTGTCAAATCCTCCGCTGAGCAGAATATCGGGATATTTTTTCCGTATCTCCACCACGTCCATTCCCGCGGCAGCCTCCGAAGGCGCAAAGAAATTAAACCCGATCTCTTTATACATGTCCAGCACGCCGAAGTAGTTTCCGTCGGTAGCCAGCTGACCAAGCACCTTTCCGGCAGAATGGAAGAATGACCCACGGGTATTTCTTTTTGACACGTTTATAAACAGCTGACGGTAATACGGAAACAGAAATTCGCGTATCATTTCGGGAGAGATGAGCGCGCCGCCCTTGTAGCATATATCCTCGTCAAACAGCAGCTCGTCGATATCTCCGTACTGCTGATAAAACGCCGTTGTCCTGTCTGCAAGGGTGAACCATGCCTTCATGCATTCATGGATCAGAGTCGGATCGTCGTAAAACATATACAGAACGCCTTCCGGTCCCATAAGCGAGCGCAGATACATATATCCGCCTACGAGATACTGGCGGATGAGCTTTCCGCTGTCTGCCGCGCCGCGGATCCCCGCAGCGGTGTTTTTCAGCATTTCAATACGTCCCGCGCTGTCGGGATTCATTCGCCAAAGGCACTTTTCCTCCCATGATCTCATATCGGTCACGGGATGGGTCACATATTCGGGCATGAATCCGTTTCTTCTGCCCTTGAAATAGAGTACGCCCCGTCCCGCGCTGTCCTGCACAAGCTCGTATTCCCCCCGGTCTTCCAGAGTTTTCACTTCAAATTTCGGGTAAAACTCCGCTTCGCAGCCTCCGAGACCGCAGAGCGTATGAACCGGATAATCGTCAAGCATGAACAGTCCGCGAAGGTCGGTATCCTTTGACAGACATCCTTCGGATATCCATTTGTCCATACAGTAATAGCCGAATTCAAGCCGGAGCACCGGAGCGTCCGGCGTCATATTATAAAACGCCTGTAATTTCTGAATACTGTTCATAACCGTATACTCTTTCGTCCTTACCGCTTCTTATTTCCGATAATCGAGAAATCCGCACAGAATGTAGCTGTTTATGAGCAGATGTCCTCCGCTCATCTCATCCGAATGTTCGGTTATGAATTCGGCTGTTTCGCATACTCCGCTGTCGGAGCTGAACAGCGAGCATACCGCGTCCGCAGCCGCTTTGCCGTATGCGAATATTTTCCCGACAGCGAACAGAGCCGCGGAATTGCTGTACTTCACCGTGACTGTGTATTTTCCGTCTGTCTCGGTCTTTTCCGCCGAGCACAGCCCTTCGAGTCCCAGTCCGGTTTCGCTGCTGATGATTGCGTTAAGCTCGGATAACCGCTTATCCGCTTCATCCCCGTTTTCACCGAAATCCTCAGACGCTGACAGTGCTTCGGTCAGTGAATCACGGCTTGAGAACCTGTTTCCGAAGACCTCGGCATAACCGCGAATCGTTTCGGCGCTCGCGCTTATGAAATCCCCGCCCTTTGATTCACAGACAGCGTTTCTGATCTCATCCGACGACGAGATATCCGCGGTCAGCACTTTTCCGTAACGGTAAAACTGCTCCTGTCCGAAGGGCAGAAAATCGGTATACAGATCGCCGCTGTCAAAAATATTGAATATCGTTCTGTAATTCTGCGCGTATGAGTCGGTTGTTACCGCCATGGAGTTAAAAGCGTATGTATAGCTGGTGATATCCTGCATATCCTCGAACATCGCGCCAAGAACCTCGGAAATCGCCGCGCCGCGTGAGTGTCCGGTTATCAGGATGAAATTCGGTTTGTCTGGGTCGTTGTGTGCGTAAATAAAGTCGCTGATAAACTCGAAGGCTCTGTTGGCGGCAACGTCAACGCCCTTCATGTTCGACCTGTTCTTCCATTCCGGATGAGTATCGTCGCTTTCGCTTCCCGCGTCAAACGCGCTCATCCACTCTCCCGCTGAAAAGCAGCCTCTTATCGCCGCAACGTAAATGTCGTATTTTTCGTTTGCGACAGTATGGGCGAGATTCATCGTAACGCTGTCGTTTGTATCGGTTTCGTAGCTTCTTTCCTTGTAGGACTCGACGTGCTGAGTGTCGGTAAATCCCAGAGTGGTCAGCAGTGTGGTGAAAGTATAGTCTTCCGCGCCGTCGGGCAACACACGGTTCTGTGTTCCCTTGTCAAGGTCCTTTTCGCGGAAATAGGAATCGGCGCTGAGCAGAGCGGAGAAGGCGGCAAGCTCGGGATCGTATTCGGTATTGTCTCCCTGCGTAAGCCAGTCCGGATTGAATTTTACCGTGAGTCCGATGCTGCCGTCGCTTTTACCCGAAAAGACCGAACCCTCGGCGTGAGCCGCAGCAGTTATATCTTCCGACTTCTCATCGGAACAGGAGGTCAGCGAAAGGAACATACCGGATAACAGGCAGAAAATCAGCAGCAGCGCGGTGTATTTTTTCTTCATGATGATTTCTCTTTTTTCTTGTTTATGTATGCCGATAATTTTATGTATATATTATACCGCGAAAATCGGAGAATGCAAGATGTTTCGGCTGTTTTGCGGGAAATATATCACGGATTTTCGGGAAGCGGGATTTTTTGACTTTTCAATACCGATATGGGTTTACACCGCCGATGTGATATGCTATAATGGTATCGGCAATATATGATCGCACCGTGATTGTACCATACAATAACCGTAAAGTCAAGCGTAAGGAGCGTGATGAAATGGATAAACAGCGCAGATATCCTTCAATCAGGGATATAGAGATCAAAGACAGCTTTTGGACACCTTATCTCGAAAACTGCAGAAAGATAATGGCGCCCTATGTGCTGGAGCAGATAGAGGCGGGCGGTTATCTGAAAAATTTTCTGGCAGTTGCCGAGAAGAAGACCGCATATCACGGCTCGACCGAGCCCGTGCTTCACATAGGACCTCCCTTTTCGGACGGACTTCTGCTTGAATCGCTCCGCGGAGCCTGCGACCTGCTGGCGGCAGGATATGATGAGGAGCTTGCGCTCCGCATAGAGAGAATAGCCGCTGTTGTGCGTGCGGCGTCATATTCCACCGACGGATTTCTTTCGACAAAGATACTGACCAACGAGCCTGAACACCGCTGGGGTGAAAACGGCGGTCATATAATTTATACCCACGATCTTTACAATCACGGCGCGCTTATCGAAGCGGCTGTCAGCCATTATCAGGCAACTGCAAGCACCCTTCTGCTGGACTGCGCGGTGCGCGCGGCAAATCTTATCTGTGATACGATAGGATATCCGCCGAAAAGCAATATAGTTCCCGGACATTCTCTCCCCGAGGAGGCGTTTGTAAGGCTCTATCATCTCTTCAAGGACAGTCGGGAGCTAAAGGACTATGCCGTGCGCATGAAGGTAAACGCGGATGCGTATCTCGAAATGGCGGATTTCTGGTATAAGGCAAGAGGAAATCACGACGGCCGTCCCGAAAATCCCGGCTTTACACACAGCTACAATCAGGACAACGTGCCCTTTGAAGAAGCCCGTGAAGCTGTCGGTCATGCCGTAAGAGCGTCGCTTTGCTATACCGGCGCGGCAGATGTTTCGCTTGCATACGGAGACGGAAGATATACCGAAGCGCTCAGAGTGTTATGGCGCAATGTGGTCGATAAAAAGATGCACATCAGCGGAGGTATCGGAACGAGACACGATATCGAGGGCTTCGACGTGGATTATAACCTGCCGAATGACGCCTATCTCGAAACCTGCGCCGCCATAGGTCTAACATTCTGGGCGGGAGAGATGAACCTGCTCTTTGAGAGCGGCGAGTATTTCGATATATTCGAGCGTGCGCTTTACAATAACGTCCTTGACGGAGTGGGAGAGGATTTCAGACATTTCTTCTACCAGAATCCGCTTATAAGCGACGGAGGCGTAAACCGCTGGGGATGGCATGGATGTCCCTGCTGTCCTCCCATGCTGCTGAAAATATTCTCTTCGCTGGGAAAATACATATTCTCCTGTTCGTGTGACGCGCTGTATATGAATATGTATATCGGAAGCCGTCTGAGCACGGAGGGAATCACAGCCGACTTTGACGGAAAAAATCTTAAAGTCTGCTTTGACAGACCCATGACGGTCAAGCTTCGCGTACCCGAATACGCGGAGAATTTCAGACTGTCCATTGACGGCAGACCTGTCGAATACTCTGCCGAAAACGGATACGCGGTACTTCATGATATCGAAAAGGCGGATATCGCGGTGTCGTATACCGAAAAGCTGCGCAGGGTATACGCCAATCCGATGGTAAAGGATGATATCGGCAGAGTAGCGGTCATGGACGGAAAGTATCTGATGTGCGCCGAGGGAACGGATAACGGCGGCGATGTGGATTTTGTCATCGCCGAAGCTCCCATGCTGACCCGCGACGGAGAATGTGTTGTCGGAAAACGCGCCGACGGAAGCAATTTCCGGCTTATCCCGTATTATAAATGGTGCCGCCGCACCACGGGAAATCCCGACGACGACCGCATGGCGGTATGGTTCATGCAGGAAAACATGAAGGACAGCGATATCCTTTCCGCAGAGATCGGCGGAAAGCTCTACAGGGACTACGAATAAAAAACGGCGGTCGGAACGTAATATTCCGGCCGCTTTGCTCATGCAAAGGAGGAAAAACAGATGCTTCGGAATTTCTGCAGCGGAATCACCGTTTGGGAGAGGAAAGATGAAGTTTTCTGCATGAGCGAACCGCAAAAAGCTTGAAAAACGGATACCGATATGATATAATTCTGACAGGAAAATCATTACGGCAAAATTTGTATATCAGAATATCGGAACGGACGGATTTACGGAATATATGGAACAGACAGAACGGATGGAACAGAGCGAAAAGGAACAGCATATTCAGCAGTGCAGGGAGGAGTATCTCAGACTGCTGTTGGGAATACAGCGGGAGGGCATGGACAGACTGATAGCGTTCATTGAAAAATCGGATTTCTTTTCCGCGCCCTCGTCAACCAGATTTCACTGCGCGTATCAGGGCGGCCTGCTCATACACAGCCTGAACGTGTATAAATGCCTGAAGGCAAAAAAGGAAAATCCCGTATGGGCAGAGGCTCTGAAGGATACGGACGATGAGAGCATTGCGCTCGTAAGTCTGCTTCACGATATCTGCAAGACCTATTATTACAGGGTGGAGAAGCGGAATAAGAAGATCGACGGCGTATGGACAGAGGTGGACGATTACGTTATCGACGACAGGTTTCCCTACGGTCACGGAGAAAAGTCGGTTATGATGATCGAGGAGTTCATCAAGCTCAGACCCGCCGAAAGATATGCGATACGCTGGCACATGGGACCATACACAGGTCAGCAGGACTGGAACACTCTGGGGGACGCGATGGAAAAGTACCCGCTGGTGCTCGCTCTGTTCGAGGCCGACATGGAATCATGCAGAATCATGGAAAAATCCTGAAAGCGGGATTATCGTATGAGAAAGAGATTGTTTGAAATAATCGAAGCCGCCTCGGATGAGGAGGATATATGCAGCGGTCTGTATGACGGATTTATGATGATCGTCATAATCACCGGTCTCGTTCCGCTTGCCTTCAAGACCTATTATCCCGTTTTTACGGTAATAGACCGCGTGTGCGCGGTGATATTCATCATAGATTACATTCTGCGGCTTATGACTGCGGATTACAAGTTCGGAAGCAGCTCCGCCGTATCATTTATCAGGTATCCGTTCACTCCGATGGCGATCATCGACCTCGTTTCGATACTGCCTACCTTCACCTCTCTCAACACCGGCTTCAAGGTGGTAAGGGTAATGCGTATGTTTCGGGCGGTGCGCGTACTGCGCGTGTTCAAGGCTGTGCGATACTCGAAAAGCGTGAAAATCATGGTTGACGTATTTGAGGACGCGAGAGAACCGCTGATCGCGGTGGGTACGCTTGCCGTTGTATATATACTGATATCCG
>JAZQNC010000218.1:0-3411 GCA_045627165.1 Eubacteriales bacterium | reverse complement strand
CGTAGAAGCAGGCTATCCAGGCGTTTGACCATCCGGTATGCCCGCCGCCGTTGGCGATACGGTATTCGAGAGTCTTCCTTGCAGCGTCCCATTCGGGTGTGTTTTCGTCAATGGCGAATCCGGGGTACAGTCCCACAAGATTTGTCATGTGGCGGTGTCCCGGTTCGGATTCTTTAAGTATCTCCGATTCCTTCCATTCGTTTATCCTGCCGTCGCTGCCTATCGTAAGCGGGCGGAGATTTGAACAGAGGTCCTCGTAGGGTAAAAAATCCTCGCCGAGTATGGACGCGGCCTTTTTCGTGTATATGCAGGTCTCGCGGATGATCGTAAGGTCTCCGGAAGAACCCGTGAGCGAGGGTACAGATACCTCTCCGTCGAGAAGTGAATTTTCGGGAGAGTTGGAGGGGCAGGTGGTGTAATATCCGTCCTCGTCCCTGACTGTCCAGTCTTTGAAGAAATCCAGCGCTCCGGTGAAAATCGGATAGACTTCGGCGAGATAATCCCTGTCGCCCGAATAGAGATAATGCTCCCACAGATGACGGCAGAGCCACGCTCCGCCGAATACCCAGAATCCCCAGAGAGGATCGCTTGTAGCGGGACGGTTGAATCTCCACAGATCGCTGTTATGCCATGCGTTCCAGCCGTTCAGTCCGAGGCAGTTGCCTCTGTCTGCCAGCTCGCGCACCATCTGTATCAGAGGCTCGTGACATTCTCCCAGTCCGCAGATCTCGGCGGGCCAGTAGTTCATCTCGGTGTTGATATTTATCGTATAATTGGAATTCCAGGGTTCGCGAATATTGTGCGCCCATATACCCTGGAGATTTATCGGCTGTGTGCCTCTGCGCGAGGACGATATCATGAGATAACGTCCGTAGTCAAACAGCAGAGCGTCGAGAGCCGTATCGGGCTCTTTCAGCCTTTTGTCTGTGGTGATATCCGGAGCCTTTCCGAGGTCCAGCGAGCAGCGGTCAAAGAGACTATGGTAATCGGATATATGCGCTTTAAGCAGTTCCTCATATCCCTTTTTTTCGGCAGAGTCGAGAATATCCAGCGCACGCTGTCTGTATTCCCTTCCCTCGCTGACAGGAAGCCTGTCAAAGCCTCCGAAGGATGTGGTTATGGTAAGCAGAACGGTGAAGTCCGCGCTGTTTCTTATCCAGAGCTCAGCTCCAGACTCATAAAGCTCGCAGTCGCCCACGATCACTTTCGCAGCGATGCGGTAATTTATGCTCTCTCCGCCGTCGTATTCTATTTTCGGAGGCCAGTCGTTGGCACTTGTCGGCAGCACTCCGTCAATGATTATCGTATGGTTTTCGGTGTTTATGCTGTGACGATAGGGAGTTGTCAGCGAGATGCGATAACCTCTGCCGCCGCCGGATCTCACGCGCAGCACCATCACATCATCGGGCGCGCTGATAAAGCAGCTGCGCACGGTTTCGTAAACGCTGTCGCGGCTGATGGTATCCCATGAAAACCTGTCGGTCAGAACGGCGTCTTCAATGTCAAGAACTCTGCTGTAGGCTCTGATATCGCCGTCGGCGTTTACTGTTTCTATTACGAGCTCTCCGCCCATGAGAAAGCTTTCGGTGTAAAGTCCCGGCATATATTCGGCAAGCTTACGGTAGCCCTCGGCGAATTTCTTTTCGCCGATAAGTCTGCGCACTTCGCCAAGCCCCGAAACGTCAAAGCCCGGCATATCCGGTCTGGGACGTCCCGCCCACATCGTGTCCTCGCTGAGAACAAAGCGAGCGCAGTTTTCTCCCGAATAGACCATAGCTCCGAGACGTCCGTTGCCGAGGGGAAGAGCTTCGTTCCAATGGGAAGCGGGTCTGTCGTAAGTAAGGATTCTGTTGTTCATGACCATAAATCCGCCCGTATCATGATGAGATTAAATCTACTGTCCGAGATTATAGCACATTTGTGTGTATTTTTCAAGACATAACAATAAACAAAAAAATCACGCAAAGTTCATTTGTACACATAATATTGTTGATTTTTGCGCGGAAAAGTGGTATAATTCACAGGATAATTATGATTTATTTCACGTATGCGCGATCGCAGTGCATACTGCTGACAACATATACAGTATATTAACCACTCAGGAGATTTGATTATGAAATATGCGATTTACGGAGCTGGTTCTCTCGGTACCATACTCGGTGCATATATCACAAAAGCAGGCGTTGACATTGAGCTTGTCAACAGAAACAAGGCTCATATCGAAGCGCTGAGAGAAAACGGAGCTCACATTACCGGTACCGTCGAAATGATGGTTAAGGTCAACGCCATATTCCCGGATGAAATGTGCGGTCCGTATGATGTGATATTCCTGATGACGAAGCAGCTTTACAATGCCGAGGTGGTGGCTTTCCTTGCGCCCATGCTTTCGGAGAAGGGCGTGATAGTCACGATGCAGAACGGCATACCCGAGCCGGGAATATCGGATATTATCGGCTCGTCTCATACCATGGGCTGCGTTGTGGAATGGGGAGCTACCCTGTCCGCGCCGGGAGAGAGCACGCTGACCAGCGATCCCGACAGCCTTTCCTTCCACATGGGAAAAATGGAGGGTATCACCGATGAACAGTGCAGCCTTGTAAAAGGACTTCTCGAAAAGATGTGTCCGGTAGAGATCGAAGAAAATCTTATAGGCGCGAGATGGTCGAAGCTGCTCATCAATGCCACCTTTTCCGGTCTCGGAACGGTGATGGGCGGTCTGTTCGGCGATGTGTCCGAGACAAAAGAGGGAAAGGAAGCAGCCGTAAGATGCATGAAGGAATGTATCGACGTGGGTCACGCGGCGGGAGCGAAATTCGCAAAGGTCCAGGGAAAGGATATCACAGCTCTGTTCTACTATACGAATCCGATCAAGCGCGCGTTTGCCAAGCTCATCCTTCCCGCGGCCATGAAGAAGCACCGTCTGCTTGAGCCTTCCATGCTGCAGGACCTGAAAAAGGGCAAGCCCTGCGAGGTTGACGCCATAAACGGAGTCGTCTGCGAATGGGGAAAGAAATGCGGAGTGCCGACTCCGATAAACGATCAGATCGTTGCGATAATCAAAAAAGAACAGGCGGGAGAGCTTCCGCTTGCGAAGGAAAACATAAAGCTGATAAAATACTGAGCGCGTAAACGGCGTTGACTATGCCGAAGACTTGTAAATTAAATGTGAATTGAAGCATAATCCGTGAGTATTAATAAAAAACGCTTGATTTTGACAGCTTAACCGTGTACAATAATAACAAATAATATTCCGCACCGCGGATGAAAAAACAGAGGTGTTTTGAAATGGCACTTGTTACAACAAAAGAAATGTTCAGAAAGGCTTACGAAGGCAAGTATGCAGTAGGCGCTTTCAATATCAACAATATGGAAATCATCCAGGCTATCACCGAGGCTGCTGCCGAGGCGAAA
>JAZQNC010000217.1:0-4435 GCA_045627165.1 Eubacteriales bacterium | reverse complement strand
AAAGCCGTTCTGAATTCCGGTCGCAGTCGCCAACGCCACAACAAGCGCCGAATGAGAGCTCGGCATTCCTCCGGATGAGGTCAGTATCATAAAACTGAATTTGTGTTTTTTCACCACATCGGTTACAGCCTTGGTAAACTGAGCAACCATCCAGGATATCACGGCGCACATCAGAGGATAGTTATAAAATATTCTGACAATACTGTTCATACACTATATATTTCTGTTTACCAGATAATCCGCAAAATCACGAAGGACTTCACTTTCAACCGCTTCGGACGCTGATGCGGAAAGCTCTGCCGCGTACTGCTTCGCTTCATCATGATCCATGAAGGTCAGATATGTTGTCTTGTTATCCTCCGTTCCCTCGTCGAGAATATCGTCTATGACCTGAAAGGCAAGACCAACTCCGTCCGCGTATTTCAGCGCAGCCGAATAGTCCTTCATTCCGGCGGCTATACATCCAAGAACACATGCGCATCTGATAAGCCTTCCGGTCTTTCGGCGGTTCATATCTGTAAGCGTATCACGGTCGAATTTCTCTGTCTCGCCAATAAGGTCAAGCACCTGACCTCCCACCATTCCGTCAGCCCCCGCGCACACAGAGAGCATCTTCACCGCCTCGACTATCTGCGAAGCGTCCGCGTATCCGTTGGATGAAGCAACTTCAAAAGCATAGGTCAGCAGCGCGTCTCCTGCAAGAAGCGCGTTTGCCTCGCCGTATTTTTTGTGGCAGGTGAGCTTTCCGCGACGGTATTCATCATCGTCCATGCAGGGAAGGTCATCATGAATAAGCGAATAACAGTGAATCAGCTCGAGCGCGCAGGCAAACGGAAGCGCAGTATCATCGCTTCCGCCGTACATACGGCAGAATTCGAGCACAAGAAACGGTCTGATCCTCTTTCCTCCGCCAAGAACGCTGTATCTCATCGCGTCGTATACTACTCCGAATCGCTCGGCTGACTGGTCGAGATATTTTTCAAGCTGAGATTCAACCAATGAAGAATTTTCGGCAATTCTTTTCTTAATATCCATATCATTCACTCTCTGCTCAACCGTTGTTCATGGGCGCAAACTGCTTTTCGACTATATCTCCGCCGTCATTTACAAGTATATTTACTCTCTGTTCCGCATCGTCAAGACGGGTGTTGCAAATCTTCACCAGCGCAACTCCCTCTTCAAACAGCTCGAGCGATTTGTCAAGCGGAGCATTTCCGCTTTCCAGCTCATGCACTATTTCCTCAAGTCGTGTCATTGCGGCTTCGAATGTAATATCATCACTCATCTGTATGTTGTTTTCAGACATCATCATGCCCTTTCAATATTTCGTCAACCGTACCTGAAATCGATCCGTCGCTGAGGCGCACAATGAAATGCTCTCCCCTGCTTAGTCCGTCCACGCTCTTGATTACTTCTCCGCCGGGTTTGAAAATAGCTCCGTATCCGCGTGTAATGACTGACATCGGATTCATTGCTTCGAGCTTTGAAGTCAAAGCCGTAAACTGCGTTCTGCCTTTGTTTATGTTTATCTTCTGTGCAGCTGTCAGACGCGACTCCATATTGGCGAGCATGAGAGCTTTATCGTCTATGACCGCGGAAGGAGACTGCATTACCTTACGTTCGCTGAGCTGCTTCAGCTGCTTACGGTTATTTTCAAGTTTTCTGAATATCAGTGACTGCATATGAGGTATTACGTTGTTCAGCTTACGTCTGAACTCTACGCTGTCGGGAACGGCAAGCTCTGCCGCCGCTGACGGAGTCGGAGCACGTCTGTCCGCCACAAAGTCGCATATAGTAAAATCGGTTTCGTGTCCTACGGCAGATATTACGGGGATCGACGACGACGCCACCTTTCTCGCCAGTCTTTCGTCATTAAACGCCCACAGATCCTCTATTGAGCCTCCGCCTCTGCCGATTATTATTACGTCAACATTTCCGGCCGTATTGAAATAATCCATTCCTGCGCACAGCGACTCCGCCGCTCCGTCGCCCTGTACCAAAGCGGGATAGAGCATTATCTCTGCAATAGGGTATCTTCTTCCCGTAATGTTTATTATATCCCTTACTGCCGCGCCTGTCGGCGATGTTATTACTCCTATGTGTTCCGGATATTTCGGAAGCGTGCGTTTGCGGGAGGGTTCAAACAGCCCCTCTGACTCGAGCCTGTTTTTCAGCTGTTCGTAGGCTATTGCCAGGGCTCCGATACCGTCGGGCTCTACCGACTGAATGACAAGCTGATAAACTCCGTTCTTTACATAGGATGAGACGTAACCGGTCGCCAGCACTCTCATACCGTTCTGGAGCTGAAATTTCAGTTTTGACGCATTACTTCTGTATACGATGGCGCCTATCACGCTGTCCGCGTCTTTTAGGGACAGATATTTTACTCCGGTCGAGTGATTGGTCAGATTTGATATTTCACCCTTTACCGTAACCTTTCTCAGATATGGATTACCGTCAAACATCATCCTGACGTATTCATTCAGCTGTGTTACGGTGAGTACTCCCGACTCGCCCTGTCTAAAATTATAATCCGGCATTGTCACTCTCTGTATAATATTTATCACGGCAAAGCAGGGCTATTCCGGCAGCATTGTCGCAGGAAAATTCGGGCTTTGCAAAATATGCGTCGAAATGTTTTCCGAGATACGACGCGATTCTTCTGTCTGACATGACTCCTCCGGCATACAGGACCGGGAGAGGACCGTACTTTTCAAGCGCGTTTTCTGTCATTTTATACAGAGTCTCCGCGATAAAATCAAGCGTATACGCGGCGACAACAGATTTGTCGGCTCCGGAATCAAGCATCCTGCGCGCATTGTTTTCGAGCCCGGACAGATTACAGTCAAGACCGGTTACACACACCTTCACTCTGGGTGCTTTAACGTCTCCGGCCAGTATTTCAAGCTGAGCTCCGCAGGGGAAACGCAACCCCAGAAGCACTCCTACGCGGTCAACGGCCTGACCCGCATTGAGGTCAAGCGTCTGCCCTATACAGGTTATCTTCCCCTGTTCCACCAGAAGAAGCTCTGTGGTTCCTCCGGACACATGAAATGCAAGAAGACGCTCACGAAGCAGCTCATCACATCCCGCCGAAAAAGCTGCGGCCCGGACATGACCGGCCTGATGGGAAAAATCGTATCTTTTCAGTTTCATTGAATCCGCAATCGCGGAAGCAACCGCCGCTCCCGTTTCAAAGCAGGGCATATACGAGCCTTGCATATCACGGGGACGCGCAGAATAACCGACGGCGGTATAACAATATGCTTCGAAGCTGTCAAACAGCTTCGGCATATTCTTTATATGCGCAAAAACGGCATCGCTCTGACGAAGCCCTCTCGCCCCTTCCGCTACCGGAAGCGGACATTTGGCGTTGACAATGATCCCGTTCTCGTCGGCAACAGCGGCGGACGTGGTATAATTTGATGTGTCTATTCCGAGGAAATATTTACTCATTGCCGAGACCTTCATCCGGCTTTGCGGCTGTATTTTCGGAACTTTTTTCCTTGATGCCGAGATTGTTCGCAACAGAATTGACCACTCCGTTTATAAATCCGGGAGCCTTCTCATGGTCATATTTTTTTGCGAGCTCAACAGCCTCGTTTATCGCGGACTGCCACGGAACATCGTCAACATAAAGCATCTCGTACACGCAGAGACGCATGATCGACATGGAACATTTTGAAAGCCTTCCCTGTTTCCAGCCCTTTGCGCAGTCAGATATCGCCTTATCTATCTCGGGGAGTCTTTCCCATATATCGAAATATACATCCCTTATATACTTGCTGTCTTCAAAATCACGGTACTCGCGCGCGTTTTCATATATATCCTGAATACTCCTTGCGCCTTCGCTTTCAAAAGGATATTCATAGCTTGTCTCGAATATCAGCGCGAACAGTATTTCTCTGGCTTCACTTCTCTTCATATTTCTCTCCGCTCGTTTCAGTAATTGTAAACGGAACAACGAACATTCACATCATTCGCAAAATCATACACATTTTATTCTATCACTTGCCGCGCGTTTTTTCTACAACATTTCGTAAACATTTGTATATCAATGCTTTTTAATGTATTTTTTACCCGGTTTCTTACCGTTGTTTACTCTGTTTCCGGTATTGTTTTCTCTTCTCCTGTCACCCCGATTATCGTATGATCCGCGCGGAAGAAGCTCTTCTCCCCGTCCGCATAACTCAACGGCCCGGCGCACGTATTTCTCATTTTCAGGTTTGCTGTACTGAAGAAGCGCACGCTGAAGCCTTCGCATCTCCGGATCATGCTCACAGAATATTTCCTTCATTGTGAAAGGATCATAACCCGTATAGTACATTACGGTGGATGCTGTACCCGGCGTCGGATAGAATTCCTGCACCTGCTCCGGAGAGCCTCCGTTATGCTTTAAGTATAACGCCAGATCCATTGCGTCGTCAAGCGTGCT
>JAZQNC010000216.1:0-3441 GCA_045627165.1 Eubacteriales bacterium | reverse complement strand
TAACGGCTTTCAGACCTGTGATATCGGGATCGGCGCAGGTTACAGTTACCGCGCATCGACCTTCCGATACTCCGGTAATGCGTCCGAAGCTGTCAACAGAAGCGACAGCGGGATCGCTGCTGGTCCATATCTCACCCTTTTCGTAGGCATTTGACGGTGACATCGTGACCCAGGGCATATCACACTGTCCCACGACTATGGTTGTGATGTTACGGTCCAGAGTTATTGAATTTACATGGATCTTGCCATCAACAGGAATCACTATGGCGTCGGTCTCAGACGGAGCTGTTTCGGTGATTTCAACAATAGGCTCGGTCTGTATATCCGTAACGGCTTCTGTTTCTGGCTGGTCAATCGGAGCGTTTCCGCTGTCTATCGACGACGTTTCTTTTTCGCGGGCGTCAATGACTATGGAATTCTCGCTTTCGTCGATATCGGGAGGACGGCTTGGTATTTTATGCCCCGAACATCCCGAAACCGACATGATAACGACAGCGGAGAAGAGAAGAAGGAATGTTTTCAAAAAACGATTCATAATTATTGTTTGGTACCTTGTGGAGAATTGTGCAGCTTTTGGTTGAGAAGATAAATACCGATACCGACGATAAGCATTACTGCGGCCATTGCGACAGTACTGATATACCACATACCGCCTGCGTTGAAACCGTAAAAATCATCCCATCCGCCGTTATCGGGACCGAGAATAAGCACGTTGTAGAAGTAGACGGCCCCGTAAAGCAAAGCGGGTATTATTCCCAAAATGGAATGACTGAATCTGAATCCTTTCGCGTTTTCAAGCACAGTAAAGGAAATCATTGAGAAAAGCGGACAGATAAAATGCAGAAATATATTCGTCCCGCCGTACATCAAGGAGATTCCCTGAGTCGGAGCAAGATAACATATCACAGTCAGAAATGTTATCATCATTACGGTAGTGGATATATGATGCAGAATCATCAGAGGTAAAGGAAGATTGTCGGACTGCAGATCGCGGCGGCTTAAAAGAACAGCCGCGATGAGCAAAGAAACTATGGCGCAGAGAATATTGGACTCTATGGTAAAATAACTGAAATATCTTGAAACGGACGTAGGTACATTTCCGTTTCTGATATCAATCAGATCAAGCACAATAGAAAGCGCTGTGAACACAAATACGAACACGCAGAGTATGATTGCGGCCGCTGTGCTTTTTTTCTTCTCAGCAAACATCTTTTACTCCCGCAGATTACTTTTATTGGATAGGCGTGGTCCAGTACTGCTCATAATAAATGTCTGTAAAACAGTAGCTTGCCACGGTGTTGTAATTCGTTATATAAACGTTGCTGATAACAGGAGTACCGGAAACGGTCATACTGTCGCCGAGCTTATAACTGTCAAGATATTCATTTCTGTAGCTGTAATAATCGCAGAGGAAGTCGATAACGTCTCCGTCCTGAAGAGCGTCAATGCTCTTTGCTATTGTCTCGGTCTCGCCGTCACGGTAATCGTATCTGATACCGGAAATATATCCGTAGGGATTAGCGTTGTCGAATACAAGAATAAGATTTGCGCGGATACCGTTGATCAGACAGGGAACGCGGCCGGTAATTGCATAGTTTTCGCCGTCATCAAACGTGCTTTCGTAGTAATACGCAACGGGCTGATCGTTGATTGCGAGCCATGTACCGTCATATTCACCGATAAGCTCTCCCTTATCCGTGAAATCGAAAACATTATCCATACCGAGGTCGATATAACCCTCGCCGTCATCGACAAAGACATTGAGCTGTAGATCGGTAACGAGGTTCCACTGATCCTCGCTGAGAGAGATAACCTTTTTGCCGTTGTTTCCGTTTACCCAGACAAGATTATCGACGTTGAAACGGTTCTGCGTTACGGTCTGTTCAATAACGGAACGGTCCATACCCATGTCAAGAATGCTTGAAAGTATTCCGGAAGTAAGTCCGGAACCGCTCAGACCTGAAAGACCGCCTGTGCTTCCTGAGAAGAGAGAACCGAGCATGGAGGAAATCATATCGGAGGTTGCGCTGCCGCCGGCAGAAGCGGTAGAGGATGCGGCAGAGCCGAAGGAGGACAATGCGCTGCCTGTACCGGAAGACGTAGCCTGACCGCTTATCTGAGTAGTCGTGAAGGCTGTCAGACATTTCGTATAGGCGTCATCGAATGCGATCTGCTTATATGTTGACTGCGCCGCCGTTAAGGTTGAACTCTTTTTGTAAGGGAAGTAGATGGACAGTCCGTAGCTGTTTGTCATATCCGAAGAGGTTCTGTTATACTTAACAGTGCTGAGAAGCGTCTTGGCGAGTTCCTTGCTCTCTTTGGTGCCGATATTGTATGCGAAATGGATGAGGTCTATCTGGTCGATCTTTGAGGAGGCAGCAAATTCACGGGAACCCGATCTTGCTTTGGATACTGTAGTATACTGACCGTCATTGAGAAGGTCTGTTGTAGAGGTACAGAATTTCTTAAAGCTTTCGGGGAATGCTTTTTCGAATTCGCAGAGATCCACCAGCGAAAGTGTGGTGCTCTGTCCGCGGCACTTCTGTGCGCTTACGTCAACAAAGTCGTCGATGATTTTCTTTCCTACTTCAAGGGTGGAAAGAGAAGTGTTTCCGGAAAGAGCGGTAAGCCAGTTCGTGTAGTACCAGCCGAGACCGGGTTCCGTTTCCTCGGACGCGATCATATAGTCCGCATACTGGGTAAGAACCATGGCGTTTTCGGCGGTAGCCATAAGGCAAGCGTCAAAACCGATGAAATCAAATTCTACATCTGCATTTGCGAGAGCCGTGTTTATTCCCGCAAGACTCATTGAGCCTGCGTTTCTGTTCTTTTCATCATAGCCGTAACCGCTTACCGATCCTCCGCCGTGATCCCAGAATATAAGCATATTGCGGTTTGCGGGGTAGCTCTTGGCGCAGTATGTTATAAACGAGGTCAGGTTGTCGGGCTTGGTCATGGCATTATTTCCGGCGTCCGAAACGAGACAGCGGATACCGCCGTTTTCAACCTTGTAGATCTGGTTGACCGAATTGGAGATAGCGTTGTTTTTCCACTGCTTGCATCCGCCGGTGTAAACGATGAGATTTACCTTGGCGGAGAGCGTGGCAGCCGCCATTTCCTGAAGGTCGGAGGTACCCATTCCGTATTTTGATTCAAGGTCGGTACCGCACATATACACCATTATGGTTACGATGTCGTCGCCGTTGCCTTTGATCGTTGTATGCTTTTCTGCCTTATTTACGGTTTCGGTCGTGTTAAGCGTACCAGTGTTTGAAGCGCTGCTCCATCCGGAAGATACGTTTCCGCCGCTGAAGCTTGCTCCGCCGAGTCCGCTGAGAATAGAGCTCAGTGTGCTTCCTTCCGAATAAGATGAGGAAGGCTTTGAGTTGTCATTACCCGAGGAAGAACCGCCTACGCCGAGAAATGTAGACAGGAATCCTC